>JAIINY010000047.1:0-15237 GCA_022741625.1 Prevotella sp.
TTCCACTCCTCGTCGTTGCGCAGGTAGGTAGCTGCCAGATGTTCGATGGTATGGATGGCACCATTGTGGAGACAAGGCTCCTGGTTAGGCACCTTCATACGGATATCGAAGGTGGTGACTACTTCTCCGCCTACTTCGTCCTTGCGGCTTACGTAGATGCCGCGGAGCAACTTGTTATGATTGATAGTAAAACTTGGAATCTTATTCATATAGTTTATAATTTACAATTTATAGTTTACAGACTTTCGAGGAAAGCCTTGGTAACATTGAATGATCCTTCTGCCATTTTTGCCCAGAAGTCGAAGTACTGCTGTGCCTTGGTATCCTTCAGAGGTACATCGCTGATGATGCGGAAGGAAATGAAAGGAGTCTTATAGATGTGGCAGGTCTGTGCGATGGAGCAGCTTTCCATATCCACAGCCATGGCGTGAGGGAAGTGCTCCAGGATAGAGCGCATCTTCTCCTTGCTATCTACGAACCATTCTCCGCTTACGATCTGTCCGGCATGAATCTTTGGATGCTGGTTGTCTGGCAGTTCATTGATGGCAAGTGCTTTCTCTACATACTCCTTAGGAGTCTTGAAGAGGGCAGGCATACCGAGAATCTGTCCATACTCGCATTCGTCACCGCAGTAAGCATCGTGATATACACAGTCGGTAGCTGCCACCACTTCGGTAACATTGAGGTTGATGTTTGCGCCTCCAGCCACACCCGAAGAGATGACGAGGTCTGGGTGGTAATTATCAATCATTTCCACAGCTCCGATGGCGCTGTTCACCTTTCCGATGCCGCACTGCTGCATCACTACTTCATTCTCGCCGATCTTTCCGATGACGAAGTCCTTATGATTCTTTCGCTCTGTCTGCGATTCTGTCAATAATGTCTTGAGTTGCGTGAACTCCTTGTCCATCGCAACGATAATTCCTATTCTCATATCTATTTTATTACTTTTGGGTGCAAAGTTAATAAAAATATCGCAGATGTTGCAAAAATTTCTTTTTATTTTGGTTGTTAATGCCTCATTTGGCAGAAAAAAGGTGAACAGGGAAGCCTAATACGACATGTTCATATCTTCTGTAATACAGATATAGAAATCAGCCAAGCCCAGGTAGTCTTTTTCTATCTTGTCAATCTCTTCTTGGCGAACCGCCCTAATAGTACTAATGGTTGTTTTAGGGCGATATTCGAGGAGATAAGGGATGATGCCGTTTCTGGCATCAGAATGATAAGTACCATTAAAATGAATCATCTGTTCACCCTTCTTGAGGTTTTGAGCGATGAACCATCCCATGGTGGCATCTTTGATGGCTTGTGCTTGTGCCATCAGCTGTGGTTGGTTTTCCTTTGCCTTACCGAGTACCCCCATCAGTGCAAAACCTTCCTGGGCGTTTTTGTTCTCAACATATTTAATAGGCAACTTTGGTAAATAGCGCTTGGCTTCAGCCGAAAGAGAATCAAGGAAAGCAAGTCCTTTTTCTTTCACGACACTGGCATATCTGCGAGGCACGTTCGTTGCTATCAGTGGTAAATGATGGCGCTTGGCGTAGTAAACCAACGGTTCGTAGTCTGTACTGTAGTTGGGCCATAGGCGGCACTCTTCCTCGAAACGGTCGGAAGAAATGAGGCTACTTGTATATTCATCGATGATGAGCTGGTTATCTGCCTCCAGCATCTCCATTCCTACTTTCAATTTTTTATTATTTTCGGTAAGAGCCTCTAAGACCTTTAGTTCCATCCAATGGCTAATGACGCAATTGTGGATTTCTCCAAAGAATACTACATCTGTGGCTGACACGGTCTTGATCATTTTTTCATAACTTACTTCCTTGCCTTGGGCATCGAAAATACGATATATTTCTGGTGTTTTCTGTGCATAGGTAGTCATGCTCATCATGAGCATGACTATCCATAATATTTTTTTCATTTTTCTTTCTTGTTTTGATGTTATTTAAAATGGATTGCCTTTATAGAGTAAAGCTACGCGCTCAGGACGTACGTAGTCCTCAAAACCTTTGCGGATATCCTCAGGGGTGATGCTTTTCAGACAGTTGCTGTAATTGTTGAAGTCTTCTAAGCTCTCGCCGTTATGCAAGAGGGTAGTGAGAACTTTCTTCCATTCTGCTGGTGCATCATCAGAGAGCGACTTGCGCTTGGTAACGAGGAATGACATCTTCAACTTGTTTAGTTCGCTTTCGCTGATACGGTTGACCTGTAAGTCCTTGATAATCTCATCTAAGGCCTGGATTGCCTTATCGCGATTCTCGTTCTTGACAGCCACTTCGAGCCAGAAATAATATTTGGCTTGTGGTACTCCGGCATAGTAAAGGTCGGCGTATGGCGAATAAACGATGTTTAATTTCTCGCGCAGGATGCTCAACAATCGGCTCTGTATGACATCGCGCATCAGCTTCAGCATCAGCGACTGACGAAGTCCTGGCTTAAAATTGCCCGAATAGATGTAGTTCAAGACAGTCTGTGATTCCACGTCATTCTCAAAAGCCTCTTTGTAAGGACTCTTTGGCATATTGCTTGGTTTGTCCTGGAAACGAGTCATCTGAGTGGATGTCTTCAAACGTGCAAATGTGTTGACAATGGTAGGCAATACCTCATTTTCAGCAAAGTTGCCAGTTACTATCAGGGTGGTTTGCTGAGGATTGGCAAAGAGTGATTTATAATAGGTGGTCATTGAATCCAGGTTGAGCTTTGACAAGTCTTCTTTCTGTATCTTGATACCACTATTCGTTGGTATGTTGCATACTAGTGAGTCCACTCTTCGTGAGAGCATACGGTTGGTGTCGCGTTTCAGCAGTTTGTCGAGCAAGGTTTCCTTTCCCCAGCTTTCAATTTCAGCATCGCGTACCTCCTTGAAATCTTCGTATGATTTGCCTGGAGCTGTAATTTTCTCATAAACCAGGTTCATTAATTCCTGTGCCTTGTCGGTTGGTGCAGAGGCGAGTACCTGATGCCAGTAATCAGCGATACCAATGCTCATAGATAAGCCTTCTTCCTGCATCACCTCGCTCAGCAGATCGGTATCGATATGTGCTAGTCCGCCCATATCTACATAGCTTACGGCATCTTTCAGGAGTGGGTAATTCTGCTTGCTGAGATCACCTATGCCGCCTCGACCGTGCATGGCTATGTTGATGGTGCTGTCTTTATCTGTTGTAGGACGCAATACAAGCCTCAAGCCATTTCGGAGCAGATATTCCTTTACTTCGATATCCTCGTACTTCCGTTTGCAGACGATAGACGAGGAGGCATCAGCATGGGTGGTTGTTAGGCAGGCAGGAATGTCAATATGCTGTTTTTCTGCTACCTCCTTTCGGTGATAGGTGTAAGCAGGCATCGGTGTCTTCAAGCCCTGCTGCCATAGTTGCAGTAACTCTTTCTCATTGAAGGATTCTTCCTTGCCGGCATTGTTCTGATAGGCAACAAGAAGAGATTTGTTTCCTTCCTGAAGAATCGTTTTGAAAAGTTTCTTAAGCTGGCTGCTACTGGTTTGCCTTATCAATTGTCTGACTTCCTCCATATCTTCGTTCCAGGTGAGATATCTGTCTCCGGCGATGATGTAATCAACAAAATCATCACACCACTTGCTTGACTGGAATCCGACAGTATCTACAGACATTCTGTTGACTTTTTCGGCAATATAGTCAGCTAATTCTTCTTTGCCAAAACCCTTGCTGGCGATATTTGAAAAAACGCTAAGCACTTTTGTCATCTTCTCCTTGAGTTCCTGTTTTCCTCTACCTTCTACCGAAAAAGAGAAATGATTTTGATTGGCAAGATACCAGGCATCGTTGACATCACATCTGATTCCCTGTGCCGCCATTCTCTTTCCGATAGCCGACATGAGCAGGCGATATTGCTCTTTGAGAGCTGTAGAGGCGATGGTATTTGCCACCACACCTTCGTGAGGGATAATGAACTCCAGTTTAGAACTTGTACCTACAGTGTCTTTAACCTCATGGAACGTAATGCCTTTCTTGTAGATGAGCGGGTAGTTGCCCAATGGGGTAGGCTGTCCTTTTGCTACCTGGTTGAAGGTTGCCAAGATGCGTTTCTGTATATCTTGAGCATCCACATTACCAACAATAACCAGGCAGGCATTCTTGGGGAGATACCACTGATGATAGTAATTCAGCAGTTCGTTGCGTGAGATAGACTCGATGTCCTGTTCTGTTCCGAGCGGCATACGCAAAATATATCTTCCAACACCGATTTTTAGGTTATAGAAATCATCTCCGGTATTGTAACTTCGTAATTCTTCCTTGATAACTCCGCGTTCCTGTTCCACTGATTGTGGATCGAATGTTACACCATCCAGAATGTCACGAACGGCAAGAAGCGTGCTGTCCATAACCTGAGTTCCGAAATCAGCAACAGGCAATGAAAGCCAGTAAATAGTGCGATCGAATCCTGTGAAAGCATTGATATCGCGTCCATATTTCATACCGAGACGCTCAAAGTAGTCAACCCATGCATCTTGAGGAAAATGAGTAGTACCCGAAAAAGACATATGCTCCAAGAAGTGAGCGCCACCTTTTTGCTGATCACTTTCTAGCAGAGAACCCACTTTCATTACAAGGCGCATTTCTATGCCGTGTCTTGGCAATGCATTAGGCATAATGATATAGTGAAGCCCGTTGTCAAGGTAGCCTTCCACGGTACCCCGTGGAAGGTTTATAGCTTTATCTTTATTGGCAAATGCTGATAAACTAGAGGTTATAAGCATTAAAAATAATAAAGTCAGTTTTGTTATTCTATACATATAGTTGGCATTAGATGTTTTTATTCTATTAATTACCAAAAGTATAAGTAGCTTCTACTCTCTGGCATCCGTATGTATTCTCAAGATACCAAGGGAATGCAAAGGTCATTTTGCCATTAGCGAAATCTATCTTGCCGGTAGGAACAACAAAGATATTCTTATACTCTGTTTCTTCTGCATCGGCAACAACATCGGTATTGTCAAAGAATGCGTATGGATTCAATGATCCACCACCGTCAATGATGTCTTGTACAGGAGTTTCTGTCTTGGTGTCACCATCGTTAACAATAAAGCTTTTGCCTGCATCTGCCATTTCCTTTAAACGAGTCCATGCAGAGAATGTATAATCGAACGGAACCGTTGTGATTTCTTTTCCATAAATGTTAGTCTTCTTGCCTGTGAAGCTTAGTGTCATGTCTGCATTAACTTCGATACCATCGAGGGTCATCGTAAAGGTTTCCTTGTTGAAGTCATACTTGATGTTCTCCATTACAGCCTGGCCATATGGAGTCTGTGTATAGTATTCGGTATCTTCTACCGTTTTCTTTCTCAACATTTCGTAATTGAAGTTAGTCATGCCCATTGCATTTGAAATCATCTTCAGTACAGGCTTTTCTGCTGTCGCCTTATCGCTTAGAGTGATAATGGTTATGCCTGAGAAAGCACGAGTCTCCTTATTGTTATTGATATCAGCCTTGTCGTCATCATTGAAAGTTACAACGGTATTTACCTTTACTTTACCCAGAATCTTGGTTAAGTCTATATTGAGATTTTTTTTGTAGCCTTCAATCAGTTTCAGTTGAGCCTCTGTTAATGTAGGGATATCTGAGTCTGGATTGATGGTTACAGTTGCAGGCTTTCCATCTGATTTCATGTTGCTATCAGAGAATGATGCTGCAATGGTTAATATGCAAGGTGTGCTGAGAGAACTCTTTTTATTTGATTTTACAGTGAATGAAGCTGTCTTTTCTCCTGCCTTCAGAGTAATTGTATTAGGAGTGATTGTTGCAATGTCTCCATCATTTCCCTGAAGCGACAGACTGATGCTTGCATCTGCCTTCAATGTATGGGCAAGCAAAATGTTGAATTTTACTTCTTCGTCATTATCCTCATTGATGATACTATTGCCATCTGCAGTAATGGATACGTAGTTGGTCATCTGAACATTGTCACCATTGTCGTCACTGCTGCATGCGCTGAAACCAATCAGTATTGCAAGCGCACAAAAAAGCATAAATGTAATTTTCTTCATTTTTCTATTCTTTTATTGTTAATACTATCTGTTAATTGGCCACTTTTCGTTTTGGCTCACCTGGTTGTTATATTTATATTCGGATGCTGGGATTGGGAATGTCCAACGATAGTCATTTGACTTGATCTTGGTTGTTGCTGCCAGTCCCCAGACCGAAAGGCGATTTACGTCGGCGTGTATTCGCTTGAGATCGAAATAATTGGTTCCTTCTCCTACGAATTCCTTGAATTTCTCAGTGAGAATTGCTTCAATCAATGCATCTCCTGTTACTTCTTCTCCTATCGGATTGGCAGAAATCAGTTGCAGGTAATGGTTGATGCGCTCTCGTGCCATTGGTTCATTGTTGTTGCGGGCATAAGCCTCTGCTGCGATGAAGTAGGCGCCTGCAAATCGCATTCTGTTGATGTAACTTGGCTGGGTGCCTTGTTTATTCATCATATTGTACTTGCCCATCAGGTTGCGCATCTTTCCATTTTGCTCTTTTTTATAGAGGGTATATTTCTTGCGCACATCCTTATCTGTAAAGCTGAATGCTGGATTTACGGCATAGTAATCGCCCTCATTACTGTCATATTCGATTCCTATGTAGTAACTGTTGGAGGTATTGAAGGCAAAGATTCGCCCGCTATAACTTTCTGTTCTCCACAGTCGTGAATAACTCTCGCCACCAATCTGGCTGTCATCGCCTAGTGCTATTACATTATCGGCATGTTCGGCTGCTTCTTGGTAGTTGCCCATATAGAGTGCGGTTTCTGCTAGCATGTATTCGGCTGCAGTCTGCGATAACCAGCCGTTTTTTGCTGGTTGGTTTTTTACATTTTCCGCCTCAGTCAGCAAACTGTTGATTATATCAATGCATACTTTCTTGCTGCTTCGTGCATTGGTTTCATAACCAAACATATTCTTGATGATTACACCATCTCCGTCTGGGTTGATGTCGAATGCGGTAGCATAGATGCGCAACAAGTCAAAATAGCACATGGCTTTCAATATCTGTGTCTCTGCTTTGATGTTTTTTTTCTCTTGCTGCTCTATTGATGTTTCGGTTGTTATTTTGTCGATACGTTCTAATAGAGCATCACAATTTGAAATGCAGGTGTAATATTCAGACCATACTGTAGAAGAGAGGTTACTGATATTCTTGTCTTGCCAATTATAGAGATTTTGGGTTTCAACATCCTTGCCCGCCAGGTTGGTAGGACAGAAATCGTTACCCAAAAGAGAAAACTCATACTCCTGATGAGGATAACTCAGATAGCAGGAGGTTAGTAAAGAACGTCCTGTTTTGACATCTGTGATGGCATCAGGGTCAGAAAACTGGTCGGGTGGGGGTACATTGAGTGAACAGCTAGCTAAAAGCATGGTACTGCCCACTAAGACCAGTGATTTTTTTATGATATTTATATAATTCTTCATTTTTCCTAGAATGTAAGATTCAAATTGAATGTATATATTGGTTGTGTTGTGCCGGCAAGTGTTCCGCTCTCTGGGTCACTCTCTTTGTAGGAGGTCCATGTGAAGAGGTTGGAAGCCTGGAAGCCCACTGTCGCATACTGCAAGAATGGCAATACCTTTTGCAGGATGCTTGAAGGCAAACGATAGCGCATACTTATCATGGAGAGACGCAAATAGTCGCTCTTGCCTACTGTCCTGGAGTTGGGATATAGGGCAATGTTGTCTTCTGCCGTAGATGAAGTATAGTATGGTGTCCAATAGATTTTGTCCTCATCTCCCTGTTTGAACCACATCTTACTTGTCTGACCGGCAACGGCATTCTTGTTGACATTATCCTTGTCTCTTACATAGGAATAATTGAAACGCTGGATGCCGCCATGAACGTAATAAAAATCCATGTCAAAGTCGAATGACTTGTAAGAGAAGCTCAGATTGAATGTACCTGAATAAGGTGGTGTGAGATGTCCCAATGCTACGACATCGTCTTTTGTCAGCGCTTCTGTTGCTTGTTTCTCCGTGCCATTTGGCAAGAGGAATACAGGATAACCTGTAAGAGGATTTATCCCCAGGGATTTTGGTCCATAGAGCATATCGTATGATTTGCCTACCTCATAGTCTGGTACCAATGCATCTTCTGTGGTATAAATCTTATCTGCATAATAGAGGTCGAGTACCTTGTTGTTATTATAGGCAAGGTTTGCCCCTATGCTGAAACGGCAATCGTATGTATCGATAATCTTTGCACTCAGGCCTACTTCTAAACCGCGATTCTGAAGGACACCGATATTTCTCTTCAAAGTAGAGTAACCTACTGACGTCGGGATTGGCACATCAAGCAATGCCTGCTCTGTACGGCGATTGTAATAGTTGACATCCAATGTTATACGATTGAACAAATCCATGCTCATACCCAAATCTATCGATTTATTCTGTTCTGGCTTTAAATCCTTATTATATAAGGAAATCAACTCCAATACACGTTGGTCTTCGTATGTGTTGGTAGAGTAGGAGAAGGTTCCTGTTGTTGTCGATACGGATACACCATTGAGATTGGCTGTAATACCATAGGATCCCTTGAAATTGAGACGGGAAATGACCTTGTTGTCTTTCAGAAAAGCATAATTTGAAGGTGTCCATCCCAAACCGACAGCCCATGCTTTGTTCCAACGCTTGCCGGAAGGTAAAACAGAGGATGCATCGGCCTTATAGGTTGCATAGAAATCATAGGTACTCAACAAACTATATCCCAACACACCTCCAATACCCAACAGGCGATTCTTGTCTCTTGGCGCACTTATCTTTACCCTGCGTGAACCGGTAAGGGATTGATTGATGGCTGCTGCAGAGTTGATGGTTCCAACACCATAACCAGTAGTGCTAAGGTTGTCGATATTGGTATCATAATAGTCCATGTTGGCACTGAAAGTGAGGTCATGAATTTCATTGAACGTACGGGTATAGGTAGCACGCACATTCGCAGAAATATTGGTTGTCGTATTCGTGGATTTCGAATAAATACCTCGTGCAACTTCTGCCACGCCGCTATGCATCTCAGAGTATGCGGTTGATGGGGTAAACTGGTGTGACTCGTCTAAGACAAAGTCGATACCAGCCACTGCTGCAATGTCAAGACCTGGCAACAGTGTCAAGGTGATGTTTCCATTCACTCCAAACTCCTTGTCATTAGATTCTGCACAGTATTGATTCTTCAAGTCCTTATAGGTCTGGCCGGGATAAGACCATAACTTTCCGGTCTTCTGTTCATAAGGATTTAATTCGTAAATCAATGAAGATGGGTCATTGGTAGTACCGTTCGGAGTGTTGGTCTTGGAATAGGCTCCTGTCACGCCCAGCATTGCATAACCAATCTTGCCCAACTTCTGGTCAACATTTAATCGGAAGCCCATACGCTGCTTGTCATTTCCTTCGATACGACCACCCTGATAAGAATAGTTGGCAGAAAGGAAATAAGTTGTTTGATCATTGCCACCACGAAGACTTAAGTTGTGGCGCTGATAGAAGCTGTTGCGCAATAGTTCATTGAACCAGTCGGTATTGATATTGCGCAAGGAATCAAGCTTGCTCTGGCCTTCTGCTATCATACTGGCTAAGTTGGGGTTGTTGGCAAAGTATTTGCGATAATAGTCCTCACTATAACGATAGCCTGGTGTCTCTGCATTACCCATCAGTCTCTCCAATTCCAGCTTCTCTGCTGAATTCATCATCTTCAGACCACGACGACCGCGGGTAGTAATACCCATATTGGTGCTGTAGTTGATGAGAGGTGCACCGGAATGTCCGCGTTGCGAGGTAATTTCGAGCACACCATTAGCAGCCTTCACGCCATAGAGGGCGCAGGCTGTAGCATCTTTCAGAACTTTCATGCTCTTGATATCTGAAGGATTCAGATTATAAAAAGTCTCAGCAGAGATAATCTGTCCATCCATTACATAAAGTGGTTCGTTGGTTGCATTGCCCTGTCTTAGGGAAGAGTTGCCGCGTAAACGGATTTTAGGAGCAGAGCCCAAATCTCCTGTGTTGGTAACGACAAGACCAGGCACAGCACCCTGCAAAGCCAAAGCCATATCTATCATAGGCTTTGCCGCTACACGCTTCATGTCAACGTTTTCTACTACGCCCGACTTGGAACGTAAGTCTATGGCATTGATATTGCTTCGCGCTATGACTACGACCTCACCTACTGAGGTAGAAGATGGTTCGAGCATCGGACTGATGGTTGACTGTCCTTTGTAAACTATACGCTTGGCCTTAAAGCCAAGTATCGTGAATTTTATACTTGCCCCAGGTTTGATAGGCTGACTGAAAGCATAGCGACCTTCATCATCCGTTACGGTTACGAGCTGGATACCTTCTACTTTTACAGTTACACCTGCAAGCGGGTTCTTATTCTGGTCGTAAACGTAGCCTATTAAACTTTGGCTTTGAGGTAAGATCATATTATTGAATACCTTTGAATGATTCACTGGAGTTGCCATAAGATTAGCTGGCGCAGTACTGAGCGCTATGGTAGCCAATCTTATAGTAATACTTCTATGAATACTACTCGTCTTCTGTTTTCTCTCTCTCTGTCTTTTCATGAAACTTTGTTTTGTAGTGATACGGGTGTTTCTTTTTATGAAGGCAAAGATACAATATTTTTATATTAAACATTTCTTTTTTGTACTTTTTTTTAGGTGGAAATACTTAAAATACCTAGTTTTTAGTAGCAAAATGTTTTTTTTTTTCGTCTTTTTGTCTGTTGATTTTGATAATAGTGGTAATGTTGTTGTATCAGATTATTTTTTTTAGCTTTATGAAAACGTAGGTATTCTTGTTAGAATAGGTTAATTGTAAAAAGCAAAAAAGGCAATCCCAGAAATCTATGGGACTGCCGGAAATATGCTTTGAAAATTAGAAGTTTACGCCAAAACTGAGCAAGAGGGCTCCATTATGAGATTTGTCAAAACTGTCGTGGCAGATGTTGACAAGACCGATGTCGTAGGTGAGGTCAGCATAGAACATATCGTAGCCGATGCCGCAACCGATGCGCAGACCGCCATCTAGACGGCGGAAGTTGTCGCTGCGGAAAGAACTCTGGGCCTCTCGCTCGGCAAAGTTCTTGATCTTGCCACCTACACCCACAGCGAAGTAACCGCCGAATTGTGGCTGGATGGAGAAGTGGTCATCTACATCATACTTGTATTTCAACACCGCAGGAATCTGCAGGTAGTTGAGGTCGTAGGTCATCTTCTTGCCGGAAACCAGATCCTTCTTGCCACCTTTTTCTATATAGGAGAGACCCGTCTCCAGATATAGAGGCGCAGTATCCGTGAGCGGAATGCCGGCAACAACGCCTACGTTGAGACCCGCCTGCCAGTCACCACCGTCCAGACGGGGATCATCCGAATTCACGTAGGTGAATGCCGGACCGATGCGGAAACCGAAGTATGGAGCACCGTAACTGTGGTTGTATCTGTAGTCGAGATGTCCCGTCCTCTTGTTGTAATATCTACTATTCTTATAGTTCTGAGCCGTTGATGGAATCACTGCCAGGAGTATTGCCATCATGATAAATGCGATTCTTTTCATTTTGATGTGATTTTAAATATTATCTGGTGCAAAGGTATGGATTTTCGGTCATCTTGCAGCGTGAGAATCCCTATAATGATAGGGGGAAAACCCTATTGCGTCTTTTCTTCGATAAAAAAAGTAAAAAGTTTCTTCTATTATTTTGTAGTGTCTTCATTTCTCATTATCTTTGCACCAAATTATAAACGTTTATAGAAAAAGATGAAATTATTGAAGAAGTATCTACTGGATATTCTGGTAGTGATTGTTTTTGCAGTGATCTCTTTCGTGTACTTCATGCCTGCCGACATGGACGGACGAATTTTGTTCCAACACGACTCGGCGGCGAGCAAGGGATTGGGACATGAGAAAGAGCTTTTCCAACAGCAGACTGGCGAGACAACCCGTTGGACCAACTCTGTGTTTGGTGGTATGCCAACCTATCAGATGTCACCTTCGTACGGCAGTACCCAGGTGCTCAATCAGGTAACGAAGGCTTATCATCTGTGGTTACCTGATTATGTGTGGTATGTGTTTGTCTATCTCCTGGGCTTTTATATCATGCTCCGTGCCTTCGATTTCCGACAATCGCTGGCGGCGCTGGGTTCCATCATCTGGGCATTCTCATCCTACTTCTTTATTATCATTGCAGCAGGTCATATCTGGAAGGTATGGGCTTTGGCCTATCTGCCTCCTATGATTGCGGGTGTGGTACTGGCTTATCGGGGTAAGTATCTGAAAGGTCTGCTCCTCACCGCCGTCTTCTCGGCTTTCGAGGTGAATGCCAACCACGTGCAGATGACCTATTATTATCTCTTCATCATCTTCTTCATGGTGATTGCCTTCCTGGTAGATGCCATCAAGAAGGGTGAACTCGCCCGCTTCGGTAAGGCTACTGCCGTATGTGCCGTGGGTGCCCTCATAGGTATCTCGCTCAACCTTTCCAACCTGTATCATACCTGGCAGTATGGTCAGGAAACCATGCGTGGAAAGAGCGAACTGGTGAAGAAGAATGCTGCCAACCAGACCAGCAGTGGTTTGGATAGAGACTATATCACCCAGTGGAGCTATGGTATTGATGAAACCTGGACGCTCCTGATTCCTGATGCCAAGGGTGGTGCTTCCGTACCTCTCGCCCAGAATACGCAGGCGATGGAGAAGGCGGATCCTAACTTCGTGCAGATTTATCAGCAGCTCGGACAGTACTGGGGCAACCAGCCTGGTACAAGCGGTCCTGTATATGTAGGAGCATTCGTATGTATGCTCTTCATCCTCGGTTTGTTCATCGTCAAGGGACCTATGAAGTGGGCATTGCTGGCTGCCACCGTTCTGAGCATCCTGCTCTCATGGGGTAGAAACTTCATGCCGTTCACCGATTTCTTCCTTGATTACATTCCGATGTATGCCAAGTTCCGAACGGTGGCTTCTATCCTCGTGATAGCCGAGTTTACCATTCCGTTGCTTGCCATGATGGCTTTGAAGAAGATCATCGATGAGCCGGAGATACTCACCAGCAAGATCAAGCTGGTATATGCCAGCTTTGGTCTGACGGCAGGCTTCTGTCTGCTCTTTGCCCTGATGCCGGGTGTCTTCTTCTCTGATTTCATTTCCGTTCAGGAAACTCAGGCGTTGCAGCAGTTGCCGGCAGAATACCAGGGTCCGCTCATGAGCAATCTCATCGAGATTCGCAAGAGTATCTTTACTTCTGATTGCTGGCGCTCGTTCTGGGTCATCGTCATCGGCTCAGCCTTCCTGCTGCTTTACAAGATGAAAAAGTTGGGTGCTGAGTATATGATTGCCGGCATCGCCGTACTCTGTCTCGTAGATATGTGGATGGTGAACAAGCGTTATCTCTACGATGATATGTTCGTAGATAAGAACGTGCGCGATACTCCTCAGCAGATGACGGAGACCGATAAGATTATCTGCCGCGACAAGGCGCTCGATTACCGTGTGCTCAATCTCGCTTCCAATACCTTCAATGAGAACGAGACCTCTTATTACCACAAGAGCATCGGCGGTTATCATCCTGCCAAGCTCCGTCGCTATCAGGAGATGATTGATGCACATATCGCTCCTGAGATGCAGAAGACGATGAAGGCTGTGGCTGAGGCAGGTGGGGATATGACCAAGGTAAATGGCGACAGCATCTTCCCTGTATTGAACATGCTCAATACCAAATACTTCATCCTGCCTTTGCAGGGCGGTCAGACGGTTCCTGTACAGAATCCATACGCCTATGGCAATGCCTGGTTCGTGGATGAGGTGCAGTATGTCAACAATGCCAACGAGGAAATCGATGGCGTGGGCAAGGTCAACCTCCGTCATGTGGCGGTGGCTGATGCCAAGTTCAAGGAGCAGTTGGCTCAGAGTGTGAAGCAGGATGATACTTCGGTGGTGAAGATGATCCAGTATAAGCCAAACAACCTCACCTACGAGGTGAAGTCGAGCAAGGGAGGCGTCATCGTCTTCTCTGAAATTTACTATCCTGGATGGACCGCTACCGTAGATGGTCAGCCTGTAGAACTGGGACGTGTGGATTATATCCTCCGTGCCATCAACGTGAAACCGGGCAACCATAAGGTGGTACTCGATTTCCATCCTCAGTCGCTCAAGAATACGGAGATGGTAGCTTATATCGGCTATGGTGTTCTGGTACTCCTTATTATAATAGGTATAGGAGTGGAAATCAAAAAGCGCAAGAAGACAGATGCTGTTTCGAACAGAAATTGATATTCCGAAGGCCGACTTCGAGATACAGCCGGCAGAGCAGATGCTCTTCGTGGGCAGTTGCTTTGCCGACAATCTGGGTCGCCGATTCGTGGAGAATCGCTTCCGTGCTACGGTGAATCCCTTCGGTGTGATGTATAATCCGGCAAGCATTCTCCATACGGTAGAGAAATGCGCCGAGGTGCATCCTCGTGTGGCAGTCTTTACGCTGGGTACGAATCACGTGTATATTCTGAAGGAAACGGGCGAGATTGTGGATAACTGCCAGAAGCGCCCCCAGCGCCTTTTCGAGGAAAGGGAACTGAGTGTAGAGGAATGTGCTGCGTATCTGCAAAAGGCGATTGATTTGCTGAAGCAACGAGGTTTGAAGGATGAAACATCGGAAGATGAAACTTTCGATACCAGCTTGAAGGTAATCATAACCGTAAGCCCCATCCGTTATGCCAAATACGGCTATCACGGAAGTCAGCTTTCGAAGGCAACGCTTCAGTTGGCTGCAGACCGCTTGGTGAAGGCGAACCCTGGTGTGGTGAGCTATTTCCCTGCTTACGAAATCATGAACGATGAACTTCGCGATTACCGTTTCTACAAGGAAGATATGCTCCACCCGAGCAATCAGGCAGTAGAATATATCTGGGAGAAATTCCGGGAAACCTATTTCGGCAAGGCTGCCGAGCAGTTCCTGGAAGACTGGCGTCCCATCCGGGAAGCCATCGGACACAAGCCCTTCAACCCCGATAGCGAGGAACATCAGAAGTTCCTTGCCAAAACGGAAGAAAGGAAAAGATGGTTCGAGAAAAAGTATGGGTTAGTGGCGGGCTGAAAGCCCAAAAGCATAATATAGAACATTTAAAGTATTAAGACAATGACATATACTATTGAAAAGGTAACCACACTGATAGGTGCGCGTCGCTATGGAGACAATGATACCAACATCGGTTTTATCCTGACCGATAGT
>JAIINY010000048.1:0-15235 GCA_022741625.1 Prevotella sp.
ATGCCGGTATTATCCGAAGTCACCTCCATCAGATAGGCACCCAGCGGCAGATTGCCACCGATTTCGATGGAATCCTTCACCGTTTCATAATCCGGCCGACCGTAGTAGTTGCGGCTGAAATCCTTCTGATGCAGCTTCGTGGTCTTCTTCAGGAGCATCTTATAGGTTGCCTCATTCTGGGCATCATATTCATTATCCGCTGTGATATTGAGACGGGAAAGCCGAATGTTCAGATTCTGGAGATTGCGCACATTCAGATGCACCCACTTCTTTTCCGAAGGGCGAAGCACCAATGGCATATCCTGCACCTGGAACATCGGTTCGGTGAGTCGCTTCTGCGCATTTCTCAGCACATTCATTCTCGACCATCCACCCCATCTATTCAGTGCATAGTTGATATAGTTGAGCTTATCCTGCGGTTTGGCATCGGTAGCACCTTCCATGAAGCGGAAGTGCTCCACGGCAAGTTCGCCTGCCTCCGGAATATCCTGATAGACGTGGATGAGCGAGTCGATGGTATTCAGATACTTCGACTTTCTGACCTCTCTTACGTCATCCTGGCGGTATTTCTCGATGAGTTTGTAGGCACAGAGACAGGTTGCACCCCGATTTTCCACCTTATTATAATAGGTGTACATCAGCAGATACGCCTCCTTGCTGTCAGCCTCGAAACCGATGAGATGCAGCAAATCGTTGTTGAAGGAACTGCCATCCACACCCTTCAGCGTCAGCGGCACATACCCGGTAGAAGCATTCCTGGCAAGAAGTTCAGGCTGCTCCAGGGCTTTCTTGAAGAACTCCTCGC
Organism: Prevotella sp.; assembly: GCA_022741625.1. Lineage (GTDB taxonomy): Bacteria > Bacteroidota > Bacteroidia > Bacteroidales > Bacteroidaceae > Prevotella. Next base: position 806 of record JAIINY010000048.1, read on the forward strand.
TCTTCTTCCCATTCACCTCCCTATACACCTTGCCGAGCACGGCATATCTCACAGCCTTCAGCACGGGGTCTTTCGCTTTCAGTGCTTCCGTTTCCATCCGCTTTACATTGGGCGTCAGCGAGTCGGGCGAAATCTCTCTCCAGAGTATCGCCTGCCTTATCTCAGCCGCCAGCAGCTGGCCGTAGTCTTTTGCCACCATAGCCTTAGAGATGATTTTCTTCATCACCCCTATCTCGCTCTTAGGCTGATCCTTCTGAGCGATGATATCAGCTTGTTTCCACAAGTTGTCGTAGGTTTGAGCCGTTGCTTGCAGCATGGCAAACACGGTTATGAGGAGTGTTATAATGTTTCTTTTCATAAGCCAATTGTATGTTATGTTAATCGCAAATTGTTAAACATCTAACTTTTCAATGCAAAAATACAAAAAATATCTGTTTTCTAACCTATAAACTGAAACTTTTTGGTATCTTTGCACCAAATTCATGCAAAATTCTAAAAATACACATTAAAAAAACAATGGCAGAGAAAAAGTATGGTCATTTTGATGACACCAATCGCGAGTACGTGATTACAGATCCAAAGACTCCATGGCCTTGGATCAACTATTTGGGTAACGAGGATTTCTTCTCGCTTATCTCCAACACAGCAGGTGGGTATTCTTTCTATAAGGATGCCAAGTTCCGTCGTCTCACCCGCTATCGCTACAACGGGGTACCTATGGACAACGGCGGTCGCTACTTCTACATCAAGGATGGCGATACCGTCTGGAATCCAGGCTGGAAACCATGCAAGACGCCACTCGACAGCTATGAGTGCCGCCACGGCATGAACTATACCCGCATCACGGGCAGCAAGAACGGCGTAGAGGCAAGCGTTCTCTTCTTCGTTCCACTCCACACCTGGGCTGAAGTCCAGAAGATGACGCTGAAGAATCAGACTAAGGAAGTAAAGACTCTCAAGGTGTTCTCCTTTGCGGAATGGTGCCTCTGGAATGCCGCTACCGATATGGAGAACTTCCAGCGCAACTTCTCTACAGGCGAAGTGGAGATAGAAGGATCTACCCTCTATCACAAGACGGAGTACCGTGAGCGCCGCAACCATTATGCTTTCTACACCGTGAATACCGAGATTCAGGGTTACGATACCGACCGTGAAAGCTTCATCGGACTCTACAACGAGTTTGCTGAACCGGAAGCCGTGATGGAAGGCAAGCCGCGCAACAGTTTTGCCCATGGCTGGAGCCCTATCGCATCACATTATATAGAGGTAACCCTGCAGCCGGGCGAAAGCCGCGACCTCATCTTCCTTCTGGGATACGTAGAAAACGAACAGGACAAGAAGTTCTCTGCCAAGAAGGTGATCAACAAGGAGAAGGCACATCAGCTCATCAAGAAGTTCGATACCACCGAAAAGGTGGATGCAGCCTTTGCTGAACTCAACCAGTACTGGGATAACCTGCTGAACATCTTCACCGTGAAGAGCGGAAACGATAAGCTCGACCGCATGGTGAACATCTGGAACCAGTATCAGTGCATGATAACCTTTTGCATGTCGCGTTCAGCAAGCTTCTTCGAGAGCGGCATCGGCAGAGGCATGGGCTTCCGTGATTCCAACCAGGACCTCGTAGGTTTCGTTCATCAGATACCTACCCGTGCCCGCCAGCGCATCATCGACATCGCCAGCACCCAGTTCCCAGACGGCGGCTGCTATCACCAGTATCAGCCGCTCACCAAGCGTGGCAACAACGATATCGGTGGCGGTTTCAACGATGACCCTTGCTGGCTCATTTTCGGAACCGTAGCCTACATCAAGGAGACGGGAGATTTCTCCATCCTCTCCGAGCAGGTACCATTCGATAACCAGCCAGGCAGCGAGGTGAGTCTCTTCGAACACCTGAAGATTTCGATGAACCATGTTATCAACAACCTGGGTCCGCATAAGCTTCCACTCATCGGCAGAGCCGACTGGAACGACTGTCTGAACCTGAACTGCTTCTCCTGGGACCCTAACGAGAGCTTCCAGACCACCGAGAACAAGGGCGAAGGCAGCAAGGCAGAGAGCCTGATGATTGCCGGACTGTTTGTTGTTACCGGCAAGGATTACATCGCCCTCTGCAAGCAACTCGCCAAGGAGGCATCCAACTGCCGCGAAGGAGAGATAGCCGGACTTGCCGAGGAAGATTACCTGGTAGAAGCCGATCGCATGCTGCAGGCGGTGGATGCGATGAGCGAAGCCGTGAAGCATCATGGCTGGGACGGCGAATGGTTCTTGCGTGCCTACGATTTCTTCGGCAACAAGATAGGCAGCAACGAGAACGAGGAAGGCAAGATCTTCATCGAGAGTCAGGGCTGGTGTACCATGGCTGGCATCGGACTGGAAGAAGGCCTCTGTGCCAAGGCTCTGGATAGCGCCAAGGAGCGCCTGGAATGCGAGCACGGAATGGTACTGAACACCCCAGCCTACACCACCTATCATGTAGAGATGGGCGAGATTTCATCCTATCCTGAAGGTTACAAGGAGAATGCCGGCATCTTCTGCCACAACAATCCTTGGGTCATCATCGGCGAAACCGTTGCCGGACGTGGCAATGATGCCTGGAACCATTATACCAAGATTCTGCCAAGCTATGTAGAGGAGAAATACCAGACCCTGCACAAGGTGGAGCCATACGTCAACTGCCAGATGGTAGCCGGCAAGGATGCCGCCAAGCCTGGCGAGGGCAAGAACTCCTGGTTAACAGGTACAGCCGCCTGGATGTGGTACACCGTGTCGGAGTTCATCCTCGGCATCAAACCGGATTACGAGGGATTGAACATCGACCCATGTCTGCCAAGCACCGCCCATGAATACGAGGTAACCCGCAAGTTCCGTGGTGGCGAATACCACATTGTGGTAAAGAACCCAGAAGGCAGGGAGAAAGGCGTGAAGCAGATTACAGTGGATGGCAAAGCCATCACAGGCACCATCATCCCTTGCCAGAAAGGCAAGCACGAAGTGATTGTAGAAATGTAATTGATTAATTCAAAATAATAATGAAAAAAATTTTATGTTTTGTAGCAGCTTTGGCTGCCACAACTTTTATCACAACAACCAGTACAAGCTGCAAGTTTGCACCCGATCAGCACGACGGCGACACGGTAGCTGCCAGCGAGTTCTATCCGGAAGATACGGCTGCCATCCATGCCAAGAAGACGGCGAAGATGGCTGCTATCAAGGCAGGCAAGGATAGTGTGGGCATCTACTACATAGGCAGTGGTTCCACCAAGAACATGATCCAGCTCGTCTCCTACCCTTCCCGTCGTGATACGATGATATTCGGCAAGACCCGCCACGTGAAGGTGAAGGGTAATGCAGACATCAACCACGTGGTTAGAGTGGATTACTACCTGCTCAACGGCAAGGATTCACTGGTGAAGTATGTGGAGGAAGTGGAGCTCAAAACAAAGGAATAAAGCACCCCAAGCACTAAAAAAGGCTAGCATGCACAAACGCACGCTAGCCTTTTTCATATTTCATTCAACCAGGATTTCAAATCACTTAACTGAACTTTCGTAATACGCTAAAGCCTATCAACTAATTATAAAATCCCGGCTGCTTGTATTCTATGCCCAGCTCATCATCCACGGTGGCAATCACGCCCTGAATCTGGCCCATGGCAAACATGCGGCCCAAGAGGGTGTAACCGGCATTGTGGCCGTGGTTGCTCTCATCAAACACACCACCTGGCTCATCGGTGATTGCCGGCGCCAAAGTAAACCCAAGTAGGCTCATCTTGAGTCTTCTTGGCAACTGCTGCAATATCATAATGAGGAAGCTGATAACCTTTAGCTTCCCATTCTGCAGCCTGAAAGTTTTCAGAAAGAATGTCGTTCAGTTTCATACTTCCATTCCAGGCAGTTCACCTCGTCCTTCACCGAGAAGTTCAAGCCTATCTTCACCACCTTCTTGCCGCTCATCTTGAAAGCTTCGGCATAGTGTTTTGCCTCTATCTGGGCGAGAGCCTCCTCAGCACTCTTGTTGAACTTCAGCTCCATCACGTAGATGGTATCTGCAGTCTCCATCGTGATATCGATTCTGCCCTTCTTCGTATGCTGCTCCACGAGGATATCATAGTTGGTGAGCAGGGTAAACATGATGTAGAGCGTCTGCTGCCAATGCCCCTCGCAGTGGGTGTTGTCGCAGTAAGGCACCGTCTCCAGAAAATCGTTCAGCAGACAGAAGGCAGCATCCATATCCCCCTTCTTCACCAATACCGACATCTTGGCAATGCTCGTGTTAGCCTTCGCCGACTTGTCCGTCAGATAATGAGGCAAGAGGCTTCCATACAGCCCCACCCTAATCTCCTGGTTAGGCAATGCCAACTGATACAATTTTGTAGGTTTGTCATATCCCTTGATGGTGACGTATCCACTCTGATAGAGCAAAGGAACGATGGTGGTCATCGTTTCGGTGGGGGCATCAAAGTCCTTCTTGCCCACCTCTATGACCTCGCCAAGGTCTGCAGGCAGGAATTCATACTTTCTCATCATATTGATGAGATAAGTAGGAGTGCCCGAGCCGAACCAGTAATCATCCATTCTGCCATCAGCAAAGCAATTCAGCAAACTGTAAGGATTGAAGACATCAGGAGATGGCCAAGTGAAGTGATAACCATCATAATGGTCTTTCAGCTCCTGGATGGTCTCCTCCCTGCTCAGTTCCAGATGCCCGGCAAGAGCGTCGATGTCATCGCTCATCTGGGTCAGCATTTCCTCCTTGGTGATGCCGCAGATGCCGGCGTAAGGCTCATCCATGCTCACATTCTTGATGTTGTTCAGCTCGCTGAAGATGCTGAGCTGCGAGAACTTCGTGATGCCCGTCAAGAAGACGAAACGGAGTAATGGCTCGCAATCTTTCAAGGGACTGTAGAAATTGCGCATCGTATTGCGCAAAACTTCGAGTTTTTCCTTCTCATGCGCCACATCCAGCAGCGGAGCGTCATATTCATCGATGAGCACCACAGCCTGCTTGCCAGTCTTTGCTGTAACTGTTCTTATCAAGTTGAGCAAACGAACGTTTGGGGCTGGAGAATCATAATCCACTCCAAACCTATCCTCATTTTCCTTCAATATATATAAGAGGTATTGATCCAACTGTTCCTTCTCCATGTGTTTGCCTCCAGCCAGGCTGAAGTGCAGCACGGGATACTCGTTCCATTCCTTCTCCAGCTTCTCGATGGCAAGCCCTTCGAAGAGTTCCTTCTTGCCCTCGAAATAACTCTTGAAAGTGGAAACCAGCAGCGACTTGCCGAAACGGCGTGGGCGACTCAAGAAGAAATACGTTCCATCCGTATGGGTCATACGATAGATATATTCCGTCTTATCTACATAGAACATATCCTCCTTGCGGATCCGTTCAAATGTCTGAATTCCTATAGGATATAATTTTCTTGCCATAATCAAACGCTATCTATTTATTTGCAAATATACATCAATTCTCCCAAACAACCAAGCATTTCTACGATTTTAACAAAAAAACAATCCCGGCCCAGAGATTCCATAGAATCTCCGAGCCGGGAATATCGCGAGTCATCGGCTAACCCCGTCTTGCATATTCCCAGCTCTCTCTTTGTTATATCTTGTTAAAGATTAACCTTAAATGGCATATTTATAAAAAGAAATCACTATATTTGCATTTATAGCACTAAAATGAAGAAATGAGTAAATTTAACGAAGCAACAATAACAAAAGAGAACAAAACACTGTTGCCTACTGGCTATATTCAATGGCGTAAAGACATTGAACAGCTGATTGACACTGCAAAGTTGAAAACGGCTATTAGTGTCAATATGGGAACATTGTCACTATATTGGAATATAGGGAAAAGTATCCTACAGAAACAAGAACAGGAAGGTTGGGGCAAACAGGTCATAGAGCAACTATCGAAAGATTTGATTTCTCGCTATCCGAATGATCGTGGCTATTCCAAGCGCAATCTTGGATATATGAAGAGTTTCGCTATGCAATATCCTGATTTTCCATTTTTGCAAGTGTCACTTGCAAAATTAAAGGAACTGCCAATTTTGCAAGTGACACTTGCAAAATTAGAGAGTGAAGATAAGGAATTTGTGCAAGTTCCACTAGTACAAATATCTTGGTATCACCATATTTCACTGTTATCCAAGGTAAAAGACGAAGCACAACGTGCCTACTATATAACAGAAACAGCACAGAATGGGTGGAGTCGTGATGTGATGCTCCTCCAAATAGACAATGGATATATCCATGCTAAAGGGCATGCAATCAATAATTTTGAACAGACGTTGCCACCTATTCAATCAGACTTGGCTCGTTACATATTCAAGGATCCTTACAATTTCTCGTTCATTGGAACGGTGGCATTACAAAATGAATTGGATATAGAAAAGTCCTTGACAAGCAAAATAACTGATTTTCTCCTCGAGATGGGACGTGGTTTTGCATACATTGGCAGACAATACCATATTTCCGTAGATGGGGATGATTATTATATTGACTTGTTGATGTACCATCTCAAACTGCATTGCTATGTTGTAGTGGAATTGAAAGCCGTGGAGTTCAGACCGGAGTTCGTCAGCAAACTGAACTTTTATATTTCAGCAGTTGATGACATTGTAAAATCTCCAGAGGACAAGCCTACTATTGGCTTGCTTCTCTGCCGAACCAAGAGCAACAAGAAAGCTGAGTTTTCGCTTCGTGGCATTACCCAACCTATGGGCATTGCACAATACGAAACAGAAAAACTCTTTGCTGATGTAGCATCGGCATTGCCACAGATTGAGGAAATAGAAAAGTCAATGGAAGATTTGGAAAAGTGAGTGAGAAGAGTATATCTCTGAAAATCTTGTAGAAATCTTCAAAATTCTACAAGATTTTCGGAGATATTCAAAGATATTCGAACTGTACGGTTAAAACGGGCTGAAAGTCCAAAGAGTGTGTGGAATAAGCCCATAACGCACTCTTTTTTAGCTTTTCAAGAACACAAATCCACCAGGCGTCCTGGCGGGATTAGCCGATGGCATACAAACCAAAAAGAGGTGTGATTCATCCGAATCACACCTCTTTCGTTCCCCTCTTCATCATTACCACATCCAGAGCCACGTGGAATACCAGCCAGATGGCGATATCTATGCCCAGGATATACGTGATGTTGATATCCCCTATCAGCGCCACGTTGATCAGGATAAACATCAGCGAGAGCAGACAGATGCTTACCATCACCTGTCTCACCCTCAGTCCGCATCTCAGCAGCTTGTGGTGGATATGGTTCTTATCAGGCAAGAACGGATTCTTCTTGTTTCTCAGCCGGTGACCCACCACTCTCACCACGTCGAGCAGCGGCACCAGCATGGTAGTAAACGCCAGTACCATGTTATAGTCGCTCACGGCACGGGGATGCACATCCACCGTACTTAGGTGAATCATCAGGAAGCTGATGATATATCCCAGCGACAGCGAACCCGAATCGCCCATGAAGAGCTTCCTGCCCCTCATCTCGTTTCCAAACACATTATAATACCAGAATGGGATGATCACACCCAGTGCCGAAATACACAGCAGGGCATAGGAGTACAGTCCCAGCCAGACATGCAGCCCCGCCAGAGCCATCAGCGAGATGGCACAGAGCCCCGAAGCCAGACCGTCGATGCCGTCAATCAGGTTGATGGCATTGGTAACATACACCACGATGAGCACGGTAAACGGCATGCCGAACCATGGTGAAACCTGATACACCCCGAAGAGTCCGTCGAGCGACTTGATCCATACGCCCGAAGCCACGAGCAGGCTTGCCGCCAATATCTGCACCAGGAACTTCTTCTTATACCCCACGCCGATGAGATCATCGGCGAGCCCCACCAGGAAGAGCATCATGCTACCCACCAGCAGGGCGAGGTATTCATAGGGAGCCTCCCCCTGCATGCCCCCACTCTTCAGACCCATCAGATGATGTACCAGCACCAGACCACCCATGGTAATCAGCATCACGGGGAAGAACGACAGACCGCCCAGCCTTGGTATCGGAGCATGATGCACCTTTCTCTTATCAGGCATATCAAACAATCTCTTCTTATGAGAGATAAGCAGAATGTTAGGCAACACGATATTGGCAATGATTATCGCCACGATAAAGGCACCCAACAAATAAAAATAAATTGGCTGAATCATATATCTATACTATTAGTTTTTAGCATTTACTTTTTAATATTTCACCTATTCTATATAGATAGCGTAATCCCAGCAGGAAGATGTTAGAATACACACCGTTCTTTTTAAGCGCTTTCAGGTGGTCACGCATGATGCGCTTATGGCTCTCTAATCCAGAGCTGGAAGCGCCACCGGTACGCATGGTAACAAAGTCTTTAGAGATATAATGCGTTTTGATTTTGTTTACAAAGATAAGTCTAAGCAGATTTTCAAAGTCGGCAGCCACCCGATAGTTTTCTGCATCAAAAGCACCGAACTTCTCATACATCTCCTTGCGGCAATAGAACGAAGGATGTGCAGGCATGAATCCCAGTCTCATCATCCATCTTCTGAAAGGCTTGGAACTGTAGAATCTTACGCATTTCGTCAGATCATCATCGTTCACATAGTGTATGTCGCCATATACGGCATCAGCCTTTTCATTCTCCAGAGTCCATGCAATACAAGCCAATGCATCATCCGAAGTATAGAAGTCGTCCGAGTTAAGAATACCGATTACCTCCCCCGTAGCCATCCTGATACCCTTGTTCATGGCATCATAGATTCCCTTATCGGGTTCGCTGATATATCTCATTCTCCCCTCAAACAGAGGTTCCATCTTCTTTACCACCTCCAGGGTATTATCTTTCGAAGCCCCATCCACGACCAGCAATTCATAGTCGTGATAGGTTTGGGCGAGCACACTCTTCAGCGTATCGCCCACTGTCTTCCCGCTATTATACGTAGCGGTAATGATAGAGATTTTCATTGTTTTTTGTGATTATGTTAATATGCTAAATTTCTATGTGATAATTATCTCTCAAGTATCTTTTTATCTTCTCTTTATCATTTCCACACGCCTTCTTAACCTCGAAGATTTTGGCATCTACCAATGTTCGATACCACCAGCCCTGGATAAAGGCGAACAAGAATCCCTCCTTACCATCTTTCCAGCCGCCACGAATAAAATAACGATATATGAAGTAGGCAAAACTTCTCCAAAACAAAGGTTTCTTAACATAGGCATGCTTCTTTTTTCTCTTAGCCTCCGCTTGCGGGCTAATCATTTTTTCATTATCGCTGATAGCCGCACCAGTAAGATTCAATTCAATATCAAGCATATCCACAGCTTCTCGAATGGCATAATCTACATGCTTATGGCAGAACCATGAAACATCATGCATATTCTCATCACAGAAATCATAATCAAACTCGATGCTTTCACCTTCAAGAAGTTGAATATGTTCATCCATCAAACGTTTCTCACAAATAGCCTTCTTATATCTAAAAATACGCAGAAGCTTAACAGGATAAATACCTCCTTTCATCCACTTGCCCATGAAAATGTGTCGTCGTTTTAAGATGATTCCGTTGATACCATCCCTTACCTTCGGCAATTTCTCATTGAGTTCTTCTATAAGATTAGGCGTCAGATATTCATCAGCATCTAATCTTAACACCCATTCAGTAGTAATTGCCGCATTCTCCAAAGCCCAATTAAACTGTCCAGCATACTTAGTGGAAGGCCACTCATGTTGTATAACTTCCGCCCCCATTTCTTTGGCTATTTCGCAGGTTTTATCTTTCGAGAAGCAATCCACCACGATGATTCTCTTGGCAAACTTTCCCACGTTTTCGAGGCATCTTCTGATATGAATTTCCTCGTTATACGTGAGGATTATAGCTGTAATGTCTAACATGATATTTAAACTTTCAATATTCTTTTCTTGATAAACTTAGCAGGATTGCCACCCACGACAGTCCATGGTTCTACATTCTTGAAAACGGCGGCCCTGGCGCCAACCACAGCCCCCTGACCTATCCTAACGCCCATGCCCACGAAGACATCGGCTGCCACCCACGCTTGGTCTTCTATCACGATGGGTGCCGTGACGAGCGGGTTCAGGGGATTGGTGATGTCGTGGCTCGCCGTGCAGAGATAGGCACCCTGCGAAACGGTGGTGTTATCGCCAATGGTGATGGGTGCCACGTTATAGCAGTCCACGTCGGAGGCCAGGCACGAATACCTTCCCATCATCAGATTGGCGGGATAATACACCCTGGCCGAGGAATACACCACGGCCGTGCCGTCCACCTTAGCCCCAAAGAGGCGTAGCAGCCATCGCTTCCACCCGCTGCCCATGCTACGAGGCAGCGGACGGGCAAGCAGGCCCCACACCATGGTCCATAGCATCCTTACGCACTGATGCCTTCGCCCCAGCGCATTATGATATCTCGAGAGGTCCACCCTCTCGCCATTCATTTTAGTCATAAGAAGAATAATGATTTTTTTAAATATGTATTTTAGAAGACGGCAGCACCGCATAGGGTGTGCCACCCATCCGCCAGGATGTAGGAGATACAGCAGCCAATTAAACATTAAAAAGCTTTCTCCATCACCGAGGCCAGTTTTCTCTGCCCCCCATAAATTAACAGTTTACGTTTTTTATTCATTTATTTCAATAGTTATGAATGCCAAATTCTTACCATCTGCTCCCACACTTTGTCGACGGCATACAATCGGAAAACACGCTCTTTTGCCTGATGAGCATAATCAAGATTTGCCCCATCACGATGATAAACCGTATCCAAAGCCTGATAGAAAGCATCTGCATTCTGCGGCACCACACAAACGCCACAAGAATCGCCCTCAACATCAAGCATTTCAGGTATAGCCCCCACAGTGGTAGAAACAATAGTGCAGCCGCAAGCCATAGCCTCCAAGATAACATTAGGAAAACCTTCAGTATAAGAAGGAAAGGCAAAGATCTCTGCTGCAAGCAGCTCCTCTATCACCTGATGATGAGGTATTTCCCCAGTCCAGGTAATCCAGCTTCCACCCGTATGATAGGCAGCAAGCAGTTTGTCTATTTCTTCCTTATCCTTGGGCATCACCTTGCCGATGATATGCAAATCGGGGCTACCTATCTTGCAGCAGCTCTCAATCAACTCCATACAGCCTTTAGATTTCAGCACATGCCCCACAAAAGCAATACGCCCTTTTACCTTTTTGATGGTCTTACTTTTCTTAGAAACTTCATTCATGATAGAAAGCGACAAAGGATTGGGGAGATTCACCACGTTTGATATACCATAATCCCGAAGAGCATCATAGGATCGCAAGTCCATCGTTATGCCCTTGGTTGCCATCCGAAGATTCTTCAAGAACTTCTTGTGCTCCATATCATTATTGCCAAGAATGTCGGGCACTCTGCCACAATGAAAATGCAAGTAGCTGCGCACACCGTAATGTTTGGCCGCCCTCACCAACAATTCATCCTTTAAGACACTTGCTCCTAGACTGGTAGCAATGTGTATGGCATCTATGCCACCTTTGCGCATCAGATTGATAGCCTTCAACACAGGCAGGAGCAGCTCCTTCGCCCCATTGACATAACCACCTATCTTAGACGTATGACTTTCAAAATATGTTTTCCTGTCAAGTGATATTGGAATCAACTCCACATCGCTTTTCCCTATGCTTTTATAGTAATTTACGATGTTAGCTCCCCAAACCACCACCCCACCCTGAACATATTTGTCGCTCTGGATATAGGGAGTGCATAGTATAACTTTCATTTCTCTTATCTTGGGTTTATTATTGCTAAATACTTATTCAAAAATGTGGAATCCTTCAAGAGCTCTTCTGCCTTGCTGCGCGAACAATGCCTATAATTCTGATATTCTTCATCGCTTTGCAACAAAAGTTCTTTCATCTTACTTGCCATATTTTGTGGATCTTCAGGGTTAAACAAAACACCATTTCTTCCCTCCTCCACATAGATGGGATTATCACAGATATCGCTACACATCACAGGAAGCCCTGTTGATATGGCTTCACAGATCACGTTGGGGGTACCTTCATAGAAAGACGGAAGGCAGAGATAATCAACCTCTCTGTATTTTAGATCTATCTGCTTCGTTTTTTCCAATATAGAAAAACAATCAGCCAAGCCATACTCTTTTATTTTTCCAAGACATTGCTTATAATATTCCGAATGCTGATCCGTGATACCATACCAACTTACATGAAACTGCCCCCCCTGCCGTTTAAGCAAGGCACAGGCTTCTATATAGCCAAGGGTATTCTTAGAGTTCATCAAGCTAGCAGGCGTAATGATTTCGGGCACTTCTCTTCTCTTATGCTCCGCAAAAGAAAACCTATTAAGGTCTACGAAGTTGGTGATAGTCTTCAACTTTGACTTCATCCAGGGATGATGTGCCAGCAGATAGTTTTCCTGCGCATAGCTATTGGGCACAATGGCATCTGCTATATGATAGAGCATAAAGCGCACCCTGGAGTTCAAGTTCGAAACCTGGGTAGTATTCCGCTCGCTCACGATCAGTTTGTATTTGCATCCTAGCAGCCTTGCCGCACACGCAACCAAGGAGGGCGTTTCCTGATAGGCTATCACCCAGTCGGGATGCTCTTTTCTGAAGTACTTTCTCACTGCTAGAATGCGCTTTTTTGTATTGTCGGCTCCTGGAATCAATTCGTTGCATACACCTTTTTCATCAAGGAAACTCTTATAGAAATCTATATTATAATAAGATGAAACCTTTACCTTAAAGCCTTTCTCCTTCAGCAATACGGCAAGTCCAACAAGCTGTCGTTGCGCACCACCTGCACCAAGGCAATCTGTGAATAAATTTATTTTCATAATAAAGCAAAATCAAGTCTAAACTTTTCAACATATTGACCGTTAGGGCCAATAACAAATATTACTGCTAGGATTCCAATTACGGCAGCGAGGAAACATGCCCTGAGAATTTTGTCATTTATGAAATATGCAGTGATTGGAACAGATAAGAAGATACATGTGGAATAATACATCATCAAGCGATTGATGGCTGTAAGTTGAAACCCTGCAAACATAACAGAAAGGTTTAAGGTTAGGATAACAAACAGCAGTTTGATAATACCTTCTTCCAAGACCTCTCTCTTTAAAAACCAAACATAGCTCACATAATAACACAGAGATATTAACAACGTTGTAGCATTACTTTCGTTTGAATTCTTATACCCTTCATATCCCACCATATTTTTCACAAAAAACAAAAAGATGATATTGATAGCTACTATCATAAAGACAGCCCCACTAGCTAGGGTAACTACCAACCTTTGCTTATTCTTTATGCCATAAACGAAATATACGGGGAGAAATACTAATGCTGTTTGATGACACAAAAAAGCTCCTACAATACAAAGTAGAAACATTTTTAAGTCTCTGTTGATAATGAACGGAAAGGAAAGGAGGGTTAAACCAATGGCACAATGTTGCCTGATGACAAAAAAGGCCTGCGTGATTCCCAAGAATACCAGAATGATGGAAATGATGGGATAGGGAGAATACTTCTTTGTTAAGCTTAAATAGGCATAAACATTGATACATCCAACTATGAACAAGCTCCATTTAAAACTGCCCAACAACGCTCCTATCCGCAGTATATATCTAAAGCCAATTTCTGGGCATTTGAGCGTCCACAACTTTTTAAAGGGCACCTGAAACCAATCTACCGATGCTAGTTCCTTATAGCCCGTATAATAGTTTGGCAAATCTGGCATACTATGAATATCTACAAATGTTTTTAGGAAAACGATGCCAACAAACACAATTACGTATGACAATTTTTCATTCTTCGACATAAATGCTATTGTAGATAGAACTATTATGAAGATAACAATAAATAATAACATATTGCACAAATTTTCGAAAACTAAACTAAATCTCATTAATAAATTACAGAGTTTCTTCTTAAAGAGGTCTCAGTTACTAAACTGAATCACTACTGTCCAATAAAAAAGGGCAATTCGAATTACAATAGCGTTGTAATAGAGAACATGAAATAAAAGAAAAAGCAGATTTTTGATATACACTAGGTAAAGACAAAATAGCCTCGTAAAGAGTAATCCAAGATTTTTCCGGTAACTTTGTTCTCGAATTTTGCTTTTATCAATAATCTTGTTCACTACCTCCACCGTGTTATCAGTAGAACCATCATTTACTATGACCCATTCAAACGATCCCTTGAATGTTTGGTGGTTAATCATTTCTGCAAGAGAATCAAGCATTAAAGCCCGATTATAAGTTGCAGTGAAAATAGAAAATCTGTATTTATATATAATCTATTTAGTAATGATTAAAAAATAACTTGGTACATTTTTGTGTCCTCTCTATAAAGTAACACATTGTTAAAGGATAGAGTTCCAAACTCTTCCTTTACCTCA
>JAIINY010000049.1:0-15223 GCA_022741625.1 Prevotella sp.
CCCGTCTTGCCCATACGGCGAGGAGCAACAAGCGTGATATTACGCTCGTTATGCAGCGTAGAAATCATCTTCTCGGTTTCTTTTTGACGGTCGCAGAAATACTCGGCGCCTTTATAACCATATACTACAAAAGGATTGTTCAATGTTGCCATATTATTGCTTTTATCTTATTGTTTTCGTTACACTTACAATTATTGCGCTTTTTACGCAACGCAAATTACGCAATAAAAAACGAGATAGCCAAATGTTTTTTAATTTTTTAATAAAATCAGTTGATGTAAGTATTTATATCCATATTTTGTCTATTGATCAGTGGGTAATCTAGAAGCGAAAAAATGACTTCAACATACATCACTCCCCTATTTCATAAATAAAAAACTGCAGTTGTACGACAAAAACACCTATAGTTGTACGACTATAAAGTTACAGTTGTACGACTATATAGGCTATAGTTGTACAACCATAGAGCTATAGTCGTACAACTATAGGGGTTATAGTCGTACAACTATAGAAATCTCAAAAAACGCCCTTGAAGGGCAAGAACATAACCATCTGATTTTCAACACATTCACATCACACCTCATATTTTCTATATTCATAAACAAATAAGAATCAGATAAAAATACGAAAATCTCAGCAAAGGAAAGATAAAGAAAAATCGTCACAGATGCAAACGTTTGCGCATTTCTTTTGTTCAATTTACACCTGTTGGAGAAACAACTCACCGATTTTCATCGTAACTTTGCAACAGTTATCAAAGCAACAACTCTAACTGAATAAATATGAAGAAAATCTACTTAACACTCGTTGCCCTACTGGCAACCATCAATATGTTCGCACAAGGTTGGCCTGCCAACTATAGCGGCGTGATGCTGCAGGGATTCTACTGGGATTCCTACAGCGAATCCAAATGGACTAAACTCGAGGAGCAGGCTCCGGAACTGGGACAGTACTTCAACCTCGTATGGATTCCACAGAGCGCCTACTGCGGAAAAAAATCAATGGGTTACGACGACCTCTACTGGTTTTCCAACTACGAAAGTTCTTTCGGAAGTGAAAGCGAACTCCGCTCTCTCATCAAGACCTTCAAGAATAACGGCATCGGAACCATCGCCGACGTGGTTATCAACCATCGCAAAAATGTATCCAACTGGGTGGATTTCCCTGTGGAAACCTACAAGGGCGTAACTTACGAGATGAAATCCACCGACATCTGCGCCAACGATGACGGAGGCAAAACCAAAGAATGGGCTGACGAAAACGGCTATAAGCTCAGCAGCAACAATGATACCGGAACAGACTGGAGCGGAATGCGCGACCTCGACCACAGCAGCGAGAATGTGCAGACCATCGTAAAGGCTTATCTCGATATGCTCCTCAACGACTTCGGCTATGCCGGATTCCGCTATGATATGGTGAAAGGATACAGCGGAAAGTTTACTGGTATCTACAATACTGCTGCAAAGCCGACCTATTCTGTAGGAGAATATTTGGATGGTGATGTCAGCAAGGTGAAGAATTGGCTCGAGAACACCAAGGTGAACGAAGAGATTACCAGTGCTGCCTTCGACTTCCCTATCCGCTACGTGGTACGCGATGCCATCAATGGCAAATGGTCAAACGTAAAGACAGATGGTCTGGCCAACGACCCAGCTTACAAGCAGTATGCCATCACCTTCGTAGAGAATCACGATACTGAATACCGCTCAGCCAGCGAACAGCAGGATCCTATCCGCAAGGATACCCTGGCAGCCAATGCATACATCCTGGCATCTTGCGGTACCCCATGCGTATTCTACAAGCACTGGATTGACTGCAAGCAGGATATCAAGGCGATGATCAATGCACGTCAGATGGCAGGCATCACCAATACCAGCAATACCACCTTCAATGCCTACAAGGGCGATGGATTTAATGGAATCTTGACCACCGGCACAAAGACTTCGCTCCTTGCCATCGTGGGTCCTAACGCCAACAAGTTTGAAGTGTCTAACGCATACGCTGAAATTCTCAACGGCTATCACTATCGCTATTTCATGTCCAAGAAGGCAAACCTGGCTTGGGTAAATCTGGCATCAGGCGAATACGAGGGTGCCCAGAAGGCAAAGCTCGTGGCAGTAAGCAATAAGGATAATGCACAGCTGGTTTATACCACCGATGACACCGAACCTACTGCCAGCAGCAAGAAGGCAAAGAGCGGCGAGGAAATCGAACTCCCTATCGGAGAGACAACGCTCAAGGTGGGTTTGCTGGTAGATGGCGTTGTAAGCGGCGTGCTGACTCGTACTTACAAGGTAGAAAAGCCTGCAGACTTCGAACCATACGATATCACCGTATATGCCAACGCAGACCAGGTAGGATGGAAAGATGGCTTCAACTTCTGGGCTTGGTGCGAGAAACCAAATGAGAATCTGACCGCCACTAATAAATGGCCTGGCGATAAGGTTACCCAGTGCAAGGAGATTGAAGGCAAGAAATGGTATTATCAGACTTACAAGATCAAGAGCAAGGACTATAAGGTTTCATTCGTATTCAGTACAGGTACCGGAACTCCACAGACCGTAGATTTTACGGATATCAACAAGGATACCTACCTGGAGGTTCTGAATGAGAAGAATAATGAAGGTTACTATAATATCAAGGATGTAACTGCCGATATGCCAACAACAGGCATCACCGATGCACCGGTCATCGACAAGACAACAAGTACCAACAATGCCTGGTACACCCTGGATGGAATGAAGATGAATCAGAAGCCACAGCAAACTGGCATCTATATTCATCAGGGCAAGAAGATCGTTATCAGATAAAGTCGTTCAATACTTTGTAAAATATAAGATATAGGTTTTAAAAAGGTTTAGATTTATTTTAAAAAGGTTTAAGATTGTTGATGAAAGATATAGGTTCTAGTTTGAATAAGGTTTAAAGATTGTAGGGTATAGTTTTGGTTTGAATAAGGTTTAAGATTGTTGATAACAAGGTTTAGATTATTTAAAAACATAGGTTTAGTTTTCAGGGTAAACATCAAAAAGAAACGCCTGGCGTAGCAATTCTGAAAAAGCTACACCAGGCGTTATTCTTTTTATATTACTATCTCTGCCTCTGATCAGCTCCCCACATCAGCTTTTCTCTCAGCGTAGAGAAATATCGCTGGCTGCGCTGCTTCACAATCTTGATAGAGTGCGGCGCCTTGCGGATAATCAGGCGGGTCTGCTCGGTCATGCGTTCGCTTCTGCCATCAATCGCCACGAGATAATTATGGCTTCGGCTCTCCACATCCAGCACGATCTCTGCCGTATCATTGATTACGATAGGGCGGATATTCAAGCTATGAGGCGCCACAGGAGTAAGACAGAGACTGCCACTCTGCGGAATGATGATAGGTCCGCCATTAGAGAGATTATAAGCCGTAGAACCCGTAGGCGTGGTCACGATAAGCCCATCCGCCTGATAGGTAACCAAAAACTCGCCATCCACCTGAGTACGGATGGAAATCATCGAAGCATCATCACGCTTCAGCACGGCGATGTCATTCAGGGCAAAAGGATAGCCCGCCAGGATGCCGCCCTCAGCCTTCACCTCGATGATGGCATGCTCCTCTATCCTACATTCACCAGCATAGAGACTATCCAGCGCTGAATCTATCTCGCTAGGCAGCACATCGGCAAGGAATCCCAATCGGCCCATATTCACACCGATGATAGGCGTTCCCTTGGCTCCTACACGGCTCGCCGCCTTGAGGAAGGTTCCGTCGCCACCCATCGAAATAACATAATCTACATCAAAATTGTAATCCTCGAATACACCTGCAGCCTGCACTTCAAGGTGCTCCACCTTGGTAAGAAAGTCATAAAAGAGACTTTCGATATACACTTCTGCCTCTCTTTTCTCTAGATAAGAGAGGATTCGCATGATGTAAGCACTCTTCTTGGCCTGATATTCATTGCCAAATATAGCAAATTTCAAATGTTGTTGTGCCATTATTTTGTTATTTCAATTATTATTCTTACATTTGCAGTTGCAAAAATAGCATTAATTATTGAATTACGCAATAAAAAAGATAAAATTATGGCTAAGGTATATGAATTTCTTGCCAACGGCTTCGAGGAAATCGAAGGTTTGGCTCCTGTTGACATCCTGCGCAGAGGTGGCGTGGATATCAAGACTGTAAGTATCACCGGAAGTGAGTGGGTAGAGACTTCCCACGGCATCATCATCAAGGCTGACCTCAAGTTTGAGGACATCCAGAGTTTCGAGGATGCCGATATGCTCCTCCTGCCTGGCGGAATGCCTGGCAGCAGTCATCTCAACGAGCACGAGGGTGTACGCCAGGCTCTCATCGCCCAGCACAAGGCAGGCAAACGAATCGGCGCCATCTGCGCTGCCCCTATGGTTCTGGCAAGCACAGGTATCCTGGATGGCAAGAAGGCAACCTGCTATCCTGGCTTCGAACAGTATTTCAGCGACAGCACCGAATACACCGCTACCCTCTTCCAGGAAGATGGCAACGTAATAACAGGCGAAGGTCCTGCAGCTACCCTCCCATACGCCTACAAGATATTGAGCTACTTCGCAGGCGATGGCATCACTGGCGAATTGCAGAAGGGCATGATGTACACCCACCTGATGGAAAGCAAGTAAAAGAACAAAAAACAAGAAATATGGATTATGTAATCATAGTAGCCGGAGGCAAGGGCCTCCGCATGGGAAGCGAGATTCCCAAGCAGTTTCTGCCAGTAGCTGGCAAGCCTATCCTGATGCGCACCATCGAGCGCTTCCACGAGTACAGCCCAGAGTTGAACATCATTCTGGTGCTCCCGGAAAGCCAGCAGGAATACTGGCACCAGCTCTGCGAGGAGCATCATTTCAGCATCAAGCATCAGATTGTCAACGGCGGCGATACCCGCTTCCAGTCATCTAAGAACGGACTGGCGCTGGTTCCAGATACCGAAGACGGCGTGGTAGGTTTCCACGATGGCGTGCGCCCATTCGTATCTACAGAGGTAATAAGCGAGTGCTACGAAACGGCACGCGAGGAGTATGCAGCCATCCCGGTATATGCCGTTACCGACACCCTGCGCTACATCGACCAGCACGGAGGCGGAAAGAATGTACTCCGCAGCGACTACCGTGTGGTTCAGACTCCCCAAACCTTCGACATCGGTCTGGCCAAGCAGGCATTCAACCAGGAGTATAAGGAGCAGTTCACCGATGATGCATCGGTAGTAGAAAGCCTCGGCTGCCAGGTGGCAATGGTAGATGGCAATCGTGAGAACATCAAGATTACCACCCCCTTCGACATCAAGATTGCCGAAGCCCTCCTGAATCAATAGTCCCCCAGCCCCTGACCGGCTGCGCCCGCCAGTGCAGCCCCGCCATCAGCGAGCCCTACCCCCGTTCCAGACGATTCCATCGCCTGTCCCCCATATCAAAACCATCACAAACATGAGCAGTATTCTAGATCAAGACATTCTATTCCTACCTAGCGTAGGCACCAAGACGAAAGAGATTCTGAGCAAAGAGCTCGGCATCCGCTCGTATGGTGACCTGCTGGAATACTACCCCTACAAATACGTAGATCGCTCAAAGATCTTTCATATCAGCGAGTTAACCTCAGATATGCCCTTCGTCCAACTTAAAGGAAAGATCCTGAGCTACGAGGAAGTAGATATCGGCAAGCGCAACAAGATGCTCGTGGCGCATTTCTCCGATGGCTACGGCGTGGTAGATCTGGTATGGTTCCGCAGCGCCCAGTACATCATCAAGAACTACAAGGTAGGAACCGAGTACATCGTCTTCGGCAAGCCATCCACCTACAACGGCAGGTTCCAGTTTGCCCATCCCGACATAGATGATGCAAGCAAGCTGCAGATTTCTGAGATGGGAATGCAGCCCTTCTACGGGTTGACCGAAAACATGAAGAAGCGTGGATATACCTCACGAAGCATCGAAAGGATAACCCGCAACCTGGTCAGCATCCTCCCTCCACTGCCCGAAACGCTCCCCGACTTCATCGTCAACCGCCTACATCTCGTTTCCCGCGATGCCGCATTCCGGATGATCCATTATCCCCATTCCCACCAGGAAATGCAGAAGGCGCAGGTAAGACTGAAGTTCGAGGAGCTGTTCTACGTGCAGCTTAATATATTAAGGTACGCGAGCGACCAGCGACGCAAATACCGCGGCTACATCTTCAACCGCATCGGAGACATCTTCAACGGCTTCTACGCCCATCATCTTCCCTTCGAACTCACAGGTGCTCAGAAACGGGTGATGCACGAGATCAGGGCCGATATGTGCAGCGGCAGGCAGATGAACCGGCTCCTTCAGGGCGACGTAGGCTCGGGCAAAACGCTCGTTGCCCTGATGACTATGCTCATCGCTCTGGACAACGGCTATCAAGCCTGTCTGATGGCACCTACCGAAATCCTCGCAGAGCAGCATCTGCAGACCATCCACGATTTCCTGCAGGGCATGGACATCCGGGTGGAACTCCTCACCGGCATCGTCAAGGGCAAGAAACGGAAGGAGATACTCGACGGACTTGCCACCGGCGATATCCAGATACTGATAGGCACGCATGCCGTGATAGAAGACCCAGTGGCTTTCCATCGCCTTGGCGTAGCGGTAATCGACGAGCAGCACCGGTTTGGAGTGGCGCAGAGAGCCAAGCTCTGGGCGAAGAGCGAAAATCCGCCCCATGTGCTGGTGATGACCGCTACCCCTATCCCCCGCACGCTGGCGATGACCATCTATGGCGATCTGGACGTGAGCGTAATAGACGAGTTGCCGCCTGGCAGAAAACCGATTCAGACACTGCATAAGTTTGATAATCAGCTCACCAGTCTCTATCAGAGCATCCGCCGGCAGATTAATCTGGGCAGACAGGTCTATATCGTCTTCCCGCTGATCAAGGAGAACGAAAAGATAGACCTGAAGAATCTGGAAGAAGGTTATGAGACGCTGAAGCAGGCTTTTCCGGAGTTCCGCCTGAGCAAGATTCACGGCAGGATGAAATCTGCCGAAAAAGAGGCAGAGATGGAGCAGTTTGTGAAGGGAAAGACCCAGATTCTCGTTGCCACCACCGTGATAGAGGTAGGCGTGAATGTGCCGAACGCCTCGGTGATGGTAATCCTGGATGCCCAACGCTTCGGACTCTCGCAGCTGCATCAGCTCAGAGGACGAGTGGGACGTGGCTGCGACCAGAGCTACTGCATCCTGGTAACAGGCTACAAGCTTTCAGAAGAAACCCGCAAGCGAATAGACATCATGTGTGATACCAACGATGGATTCCGCATAGCCGAAGCCGATCTGAAGCTCCGTGGTCCGGGCGACCTGGAGGGCACCCAGCAGAGCGGAATGGCCTTCGACCTGAAAATAGCTAATATAGCCCGAGACGGTCAGCTGGTGCAGCTAGCCCGTACCGAGGCCCAGGCCATCATCGATGCCGATCCGCAATGCGAGCATCCTCAGAACTCTCTCCTCTGGAACCGGCTCCGGGAGCTCAAGAAAACCCATATCAATTGGGCAGCCATCAGCTAGCAGGAAGCCAAGCATTATCAAAAATAAAAAAGTAAAGAAATGGATAAAAGACGCAAACCAGCCATCCGGGAGCCTCGTCCCCACCTCACTATGGAGGAGATGAGATCCTATCTCACATCCCTAAGGGAAATAGAAAGCGTAACGGGCATCCGCTACATCAAGCTCCACGTTACCGCCAAGATGATTATAGGTATCCGCGAAGCATCGGGCAAGGAATTCACCATCAATCTCGATGATCTCTTCCGTGCCTACAACGAGTGCCTGCGCTTTACAAGTCCCGAAGTAAAAAAGTACATTTTCATGGGCCATTCACCTGCCGTAGCGCTGCTCAGAAGACTGCAAAACCGGCAACCATTTGATACTGAATCTTTCCAAGAAGAAGAAGAAAAATGAAAAAAAGCCCGTGAAAGCCCTATTTGTCAAGAATATAAAAAGAAGATACTAACAAAAGTTAAAAACAAAAAGACAGCGTTAAATATCAAGCAGATAGCGTTAACAACCTTGGTTTTTTGGAATATTCTTGTTATATTTGCAACGTCTATATAACAAAATCACATCTTAAGGCACTTGCTTTAGTGGTTTTTGGCAGAATTTTTGCTATATTACGTTCTGCACATATTGACACAAGGGACCTAAAAAAGAAAATAGAATTTAAAAGTAGTATGAGTTTTAGAAAGCAAATAAAGAAAATTTCGGTCGTGGCGTTGTTGGCGTTAACAACTGTACCCGTTTGCGGTCAGGACTTATTAGCCAGACAAGCTCCAGTTGACCATCGAATGAAATCATTGGATACTCTCGCAGTATCGCATTATCGACTGATGGAAGATCGAGAAAACCCTTCTGCAGAACTGTATGAGGATTTCTCCAACAAGTATGCCCACAAGGCAACCACATTGCCTGAGCACTACCGTATCGACCTCCGTCACTTTTGTATGCCAACTTCTAGTCGTGTTGTCACAAGTAACTTCGGTTACCGTGCTAGCTTTGGCCGCCAACATAAAGGTATGGACATCAAGGTTTATATTGGCGACTCAATCCACGCAGCCTTCTCAGGCAAAGTTCGCATAGTAAGATACGACCATGGTGGTTATGGTAAGTTTATCGTAATCCGTCACAACAATGGTTTGGAGACCATCTATGGCCATCTCTCTGAGCAGCTCGTTTCAGAGAACCAGGAGGTAAGAGCCGGGGAAGTAATCGGCTTGGGTGGTAATACAGGTAGAAGTACTGGTTCTCACCTCCACTTCGAGACTCGTCTCTGCGGCGTAGCCCTGAACCCAGCCCTGTTCTTCGACTTCCGCAATCAGGACGTTACCGGTGACTTCTACAATTTCAACCGTGATACTTACGAAAGCGAGTATGCTGAGGCAAATGCAGCCCGTGGCAAGATTGGCAACGGCGGCTATACCCGAGAGCAGGTAAACGGTGGCGAAGTGGGCAGATATACCACAAGCGCATCTGGCGAGAAGCTTTACCACAAGGTAAAGGCTGGCGAGACTTTGATGAGCATTGCTGACAAACGTGGCGTTAGCGTAGAGCAAATCTGCCGCCTCAATGGCTATCGCAAGGATAAGAAGCTGTCTCCAGGACAGATTATCCGCTACTCTTAAATTACCAGTAAGTTAATATACAAACAAAAAAGAGATAAGCACTTCGTGATGCTTATCTCTTTTTTTGTCTGTATCTATTATATTCCCCAGCGGCCATTACATCAAGCCGAAGAATCGCAATACATCGTTCAGATTCGCTACAACAAGCAGCAGCAGGAGGATTCCGAATCCCACATACTCTGCACGCTCCATGAACTTATCGCCAGGCTTACGACCTGTAATCATCTCGTAAAGAAGGAAGAACACATGACCACCATCCAATGCAGGAATAGGCAGGATATTCATGAATGCCAGGATAATGCTCAGGAATGCTGTCATCATCCAGAAGGCATGCCAATCCCACATAGAAGGGAAGAGACTGCCCAGGGCTCCGAAACCGCCCAGACTCTTGGCGCCCTCCTTGGTGAATACATATTTCATATCGCCTACATAGCCCGACAGCACATTCCAGCCATACTTCACACCGGCTGGGAAACTCTGGAAGAAACCATAACTGATATGGGTTACCTTGTAATCGAGCATCACAGGATGATTGTAGAAGCCAAACTTCACATTCTCCTTATCCGCCAACAACAGGACTTTGTTTTTCAAAGTATCGCCAGAAGCCTTCAGGTACTCTACGCTGGCAGTCAAAGCCTTTACGCTATCCTGATGGGTTGAGGCTGATGCAAGCACATCACTCATGCGTCCCAACTCCAACTGGAAGTCGTTAAACGACTCTACCTTCTTGCCATTAATCGCCAGAATCTTATCGCCCTTAGCCAAGCCCAGTTTGCTGGCAGGAGAATCCTTCATCACGCTGTCAATCTGAAGCGGAATATAAACCTCTACGAAGCGAGGACTCTCCTTAATCATGCTCAGCATGTCGAGATCGCCCGGCAAATACAGGCTCATCGGCTTGCCATTACGGATGATATCCACACGATAGGCGGTAGAAATATCGCGATACATGTCGCCATCGAAGGTCTTGAACTCGCCCTTCTCTGTACCTACCAGGATATCATGATCCTGGAATCCAAGTGCCTTAGCCTCGGTATTGAACTTCATACCCTGGGTCATGTCCTTGGTAGCAACATAATTATCACCCCAGTGGAAGAGGATCATCGAATAGATGAAGAGCGCCAACACGAAGTTGACCAACACACCTCCCACCATGATGAGCAGACGCTGCCAAGCTGGCTTACTGCGGAACTCGTATGGCTGTTCTGGCTGTTTCATCTGCTCGGTATCGAAACTCTCGTCGATCATACCCGAAATCTTGCAATATCCTCCGAGTGGCAACCATCCCAAACCGTAAGTGGTATCAGAGTTCTTTGGCTTGAACTCGAAAAGATGGAACCAAGGATCGAAGAACAGATAGAACTTCTCCACTCTTACGCCGAAGAGCTTAGAGAAGAAGAAGTGTCCGCCCTCATGGAGCAGCACCAAGATGGAAAGCGACAGCATCAGCTGCAACGCTTTGATCAAAAATACTTCCATTATTTACTTTGAACTGTGAACTTGGAACTTGGAACTTGATGAAGAGTCCTACGTTCTGCGCTCATTTTTAACTATTAATTATTAATTCTACATTATTAATTATTACTTGTGCATCAACTCTGTGGCTATGCGGCGAGCCTCAGCATCTGTCTGCAGATAAACATCGAAATCAGGGTTGCTATCAAAGGTGGCCTTTGCCATTGTTTCTTCGATGATATCCGCCATCTGGAGGAAACCACACTCGCCCTTGCGGAAGCCGGCATTCACAATCTCGTTGGCTGCATTCACGATGCACGACATGTTACCACCTTTTTTAATGGCATCGAAGGCAAGCTGGAGACACTTGAACTTCTTGTAATCTGGCTCGAAGAACTGCAAGTCCTGAGCCTTGAAGAGATCAAGACGGTCGCCATTGAGATGCAGACGCTGTGGGAACGAGAAGGCATACTGGATAGGCAGGCGCATATCCGGCACGCCCAACTGAGCCTTCACCGCTCCATCGGCAAACTGCACGGCACTATGCACGATGCTCTGCGGATGAATCAGCACCTCTATCTTCTCGGCAGGAACGCCAAAGAGCCACTTTGCTTCTGTCACCTCAAACCCCTTGTTCATCAGAGAAGCAGAGTCGATGGTAATCTTGGCACCCATATCCCAGGTAGGATGCTTGAGAGCATCGGCAGCAGTCACCTTCTCCAGCTGCTCGTGGGTAAAGTTGCGGAAAGGACCGCCCGAGCAGGTGAGGAGGAGTTTCTCTACCTCGTTATCACCCTCGCCTACCAGACTCTGGAAGATGGCGCTGTGCTCGCTATCCACAGGAAGGATAGGCACATGGTATTCCTGGGCAAGATTGCAGATCAGCTCACCAGCCACCACCAGGGTCTCCTTGTTGGCAAGACAGATCTTCTTGCGAGCCTTGATGGCATGGATGGTTGGCTCCAGACCGGAAAAACCTACCATGGATGCAAGCACCATATCAATAGGCTCTGCCTGCACGATATCGCAGAGCGCCTGGGCACCGGCATAAACATTGATATCAGGTTCATCACTGAGCAGATTCTTCAACTCGTCGTAATGCGCCTCATTGGCAACCACTACAGCAGCAGGATGGAACTTATGCGCCTGCTCGGCAAGCTCCTTCACCCTGTTATTGGCGGTAAGGCAATATACCTCGTAAAGGTCGCTGTGCTGCTCGATGACATCCAGCGCCTGTGTGCCAATACTTCCCGTAGAACCGAGAATACATATCTGTTGTTTCATTTTATTTAGAACTTTGAAATTTGAACTTCTTCACTCTTCACTTAACTTACAAATCGAGCAGCCCCTCTGGGATTGCCATTCTGATTTCCTTTCTTTCAGCACTCACCTCTTCTATCAAGTCGTTGCTGGCAGGAATCAGCAGGTCATCACCTTCGGGGGTTGTTACCTCGAAAAGGAGATTGAGCGTGGAATCATCTACACGATCCAGGGTTCCCACCACCTTTCCGGTTACGGCATCCACCAGCTGGAAGCCGATGATTTCTGCCCAGGTCATGTTCTCTCCATCGCTATCCGAGAGGTGGCGAGGGAAAAAGACCTCACATCCGGTATAGTTGCGCGCCTGCTCCTGCGTATCGATATCCTCGAACTTCACGAGCACATTCTCATCGTTCTTGAAGCGATACTCCTCCAGATAGAAAGGCACCAGGATGCCATCGATATCAAGAACAAGATATTCTGCATCCACACGGTCGAAGACATCATCGGTGATGGCAAAGGTTATCTCACCCTTCACTCCATGAGGCTTGCCCAACTTACCAATCTTATATACTTCGTCACGTCTTATCATATTTAACTTTGAACTTTGAATTTTAAACACCTAGTCGCTGACACGGGTAATCTTGGCACCCAACTGGTTCAGGCGCTGCTCGATATCCTCGTAGCCACGATCTATCTGGGCGATATTGGCAATACGGCTGGTGCCGTTGGCGCTCATCGCAGCAATCAGCAGGGCGATACCGGCACGGATATCCGGACTCGTCATCCTGCCCGCACGCAGCTTCAGCTTATGATCGTGACCTACCACCACTGCACGGTGAGGATCGCAGAGGATGATCTGCGCACCCATATCTATCAGCTTATCCACGAAGAAGAGACGGCTCTCGAACATCTTCTGATGGAAAAGCACACTTCCGCGAGCCTGGGTTGCCACCACGAGGAGCACCGACAGGAGGTCTGGCGTAAGTCCTGGCCATGGTGCATCTGCCAGGGTCATGATGGTGCCATCAATGAACGAGTCGATCACATAGTGCTTCTGTTCCGGAATGAAGAGGTCATCGCCCTCTACCTTCACCTTCACACCGAGTCGGCGGAAGGCATCAGGAATAATACCCAGATCCTTCACCGACACATCCTTGATGCGGATGCCGGCTCCACACATGGCAGCCATACCGATGAAGGAACCCACCTCGATCATATCAGGCAGGATGCGATGCTCGGCGCCATGCAGCTTCTCCACACCCACGATGGTGAGCAGATTGCTGGCAATGCCACTGATCTGGGCACCCATAGAATTGAGCAGGTGACAGAGCTGCTGGATGTATGGTTCGCAGGCTGCATTATAGATGGTGGTGGTTCCCTTGGCAAGAACTGCCGCCATGATGATGTTGGCAGTACCGGTAACCGAAGCCTCATCAAGCAGCATATAGCATCCCTTCAGCTTCTTGGCCTGTATCTGATATACATTGCGCTCCTCATCGTGTACGAAGGTTGCACCCAGGTACTTGAATCCCAGGAAGTGGGTATCAAGACGGCGGCGGCCTATCTTATCGCCACCCGGCTTGGCGATGGTAGCCTTGCCGAATCTGCCGAGCAAGGGTCCGAACATCAGTACACTGCCACGCAGCGAAGAACACTTCTTCACGAACTCCAGACTGTCGAGATAATCCAGTTTCAGTTCATCACTCTGGAAGGTATAATCATGACGGCTGTTTCTGGTTACCTTCACACCGATTTCCTGGAGCAACTTGATCAGGTTGTTCACATCCAGGATGTCCGGCACATTGGTAATGCGCACGGGTTCATCGGTAAGAATGGTGGTACAGATCACCTGCAGCGCCTCATTCTTGGCTCCCTGCGGGGTGATTGTACCTTGGAGCGGATGACCGCCCTCTATGATGAAAGACTCCATAAGCTTGTCTAATTATTATAATCTGATTATCTAAATTACAAAAAGTGATTACTTTTTCTTCTTATTATTGTTATTGCTGCGAGCTGGGGTCTCCTTTACTTTCTCGAAGACGAAATGCTTGAGATCGAGTTTGATCTTGCCATCGGTAAATCTCGCCAGATCGGCAGCCACCTTCTGCTCATCGCAGGAACCATGGCTCCACTGCATCAGGTTGCGATGCATCTGGTTGGCAGTCAGCTTCACCAGTTCATCTCTTTCCTTGCCCGGCTCCATGTGCTTCAGCTTCTCGAAGATTTCGAAAAGCATGGCACCATAATGGCGCACAGGAATACGCAGGTTAGGATATTCCACGGTTTCGGGTTTCTTGGCAATCTTTGCAGCATTGCTTACATCGAAAGGATAATCGATATCGAGTTGGAAATTGCTCATGATGGCGAGATGATCCCAGAGTTTCTGCTCATGGTTTTCCAAGCCTCTGTTTTCCGGAAACATGCGATCCATGATCTTGATGATAGACTCGGCACAGCGCTGGCGCTCCTTGCGGTCTTCCAACTCTACACAGTAATCCACCATCTGCTGAATCTCACGTCCGTATTCAGGCAGCACGAGCTTTTCTCGCGTTGTATTATAGTCTAATCCTATTTTATTCATATTTTCTTGCTTGTTTCTTTTATTATTCAGAGGATAACCCCACTATTCTGCGGATGCTCCCGCCATCTATCTCTCCTAGATAAGCTTCTTAGGCATCTTTGCCACGAAATCCTTGAGATAGAATGGTACGAAGTAAGCCACATCCTCAAACTTGCCCTCTACGAATCTCTTCTCGGCAAGCGGTGCCATATTCTTGGCAAGCGGCTCGATGCCCTCCACGAGATGCGCATGAGGATGGTTGATGGTCTCCATACACTTGGCTGCACCGTTTCCGAAGAAATATACATGATGCCCGTCCAGATATTCCTTGTAGGTTTCGGCATCCACGATATCAGCCTGGATAGGGCGAACCACCTTCAGGGAGCGGTCGAGCACTTCGGCATACACCTCCATGCGGCGTGCGTCGAGCATAGGTACGATGAGAGCATCTTCCTGTTCAGGATGTTCGCCAAGCAATACTGGCACAGTCATCAATTCGAGGGTTGGTACTGCGATGAGCTTCACCCCACGACCATAGCAGATGCCCTTAGCCATACTCACACCGATACGCAATCCGGTATAGGAGCCAGGACCACAACTTACAGCCACAGCCTCTAATGGAAGACCATGGGAATCGAGGAAATCAAGAGCCTCATCAACAAACACACCCAACTTAACTGCATGGTTAGGACCAGTGTGATCTTCCTGGTTGAAAATCACCTGTCCACTATCACTAATTGCCACTGAGCACACGTCCGTACTCGTCTCAATATTCAAAATACACGACATAATT
>JAIINY010000367.1:0-2296 GCA_022741625.1 Prevotella sp.
GTCGTAAAGACTTTCGCCACGGAAGGCTGACATCTGTGCCTGAGATGCGGTGCGGGGAAAGAGGATATCCACTACCTGCTGCAGATTGAAAGCCTGCAGGCTGGCATCGGTATAGAACTTCTTGGGGTCAAACCAGGGACAGGTGCAGAACTCCAGGGCTTTCTCCCGGAAGTTGCTTTTCACCGTCTCGTTCATCTGGTATTTGCCGTGGCTGTTGATGATGTCATCCAGTGCAGCTCCGGCAAAGTTACCCAGCAGGGTAGCCTGGGTATTGGCTCTGGGCTTCATCAGGTTGAGAAGATAGAGCAGAGGATGATGACCGAAAGCCGTAAAACAGGTGGCGATGCTACTGATATCTACCAGATAATCCGGTTCCACCACGATGAGGCGGGGAGTGATGATGGGCTGCTTCACCTGACAGTCGAGAAGGTTGAGCTGCATCCCTTCCTTCAGAATATCCCAGAGATAGGTATGGTCGATATGATTCTCCTCATCCTTCAACTGTACGAGATATTCCTCCTCATCGGCATCCTGGTCGATATCTACACGGATGAAATCTCCGTCCCAGTTCTTCACAATGCATCGGATACGGCGGTTGTTGATTTCCAGTCCCTTCTGATAAGGTCGGGGAGTATGCGGAATGAGTACGTTGAGTTCGTGGGGAACATCCACTCCGAAGACTGCTGAGATGAAGAGGGCGAGGGCACGTGCATCGTATTTCAGGTCTTCGCCCGAAAGCGGTTCTTGCGAGTTGCTGTGTCGGCGCATGGTCTGGATGGCAATCTTGTCTGCCACCTTGATGCCGCGTGCCTTGCAGAGATAGTCCACCTGTGAGAAAAGGTTACCGAAAGCCTGTTTCGTATCCTTTACTCCTTCGTGGCAGCAGAGGATGAGCGTGTCGTGCATCATCTTGTTGCGAGTCTGCGGTTTCAGTTCTGGGAGCATCAGGAGTTCCCTTACCCTTTGGAAAAGTTCTGCGGAGCTGATATTATTCTGATTCATGAGATATTGCTAATTCTTGAAATGTAGGTACAAAGATACATCAATTTATAGATAAAAGCAAGAAAATAGAGATAAAAGAAAAAAGTCGCGGGGCTTTTTCTAAAATATAGGTAAGAAATGCTTGCCGTATCATTTCTTTTTTGTATATTTGTAGCCCCCAAAAATGAAGAAGAGGGGTATTATTAATCTTAAAATATTAAACAATGACAAAAGAAGAATTGATGCATAGAGCCATTGAGCTCTCAAAGAATAGTGTGAAGACCGGTGGTGGACCTTTCGGTGCCGTTATCGCCAAGGACGGAATCATCATCGCTGAGGCTTCCAACAGCGTGACCATCGACCTCGATCCTACGGCACATGCCGAGGTGAACTGTGTGCGCCAGGCTTGTTTCAAGCTGAAGACCTTCAATCTGGAGGGCTGCGAGATTTATACCTCCTGCGAGCCATGCCCGATGTGTCTGGGTGCTATCTACTGGGCACATCTCGACCGTATCTATTATGCCAACGACAGAAAGGATGCTGCCAAGATAGGTTTCGATGATGAGTTTATCTACGAGGAGATAGACCGCAAGATAGAAGAGCGCCATAAGCCGATGATTGCCCTGATGCGAGATGAGGCGCTTGGAGCCTTCCGTATGTGGGAGAAAAATACTGAAAAGACAGAGTATTAATGAGATAAGATAAAAAGGGAAGGTTGCACAGGATATGGACCGCAGCCTTCCTTTTTTCGTAGCTTCTTCTTGTATTCTATCATGCCGGATAGAGAAAAATGGAGAAAAGGAAAGATTTCTCAGATTTTCTTTGTAATTTTGTCGCCAAATTCAGAAATCCCCTGAATTCTCGATGATGGAAATTCTCTAATTATTATAACGACAATGGAACAGTCAATAGAAAATCTCTACAAGCTTGACGGTAGAGTGCCCGTCGGTAAAGCACTCCCATTTGGTCTTCAGCATGTCTTGGCAATGTTCGTCAGCAACATTGCTCCAATTATGATCCTTGCCGGTGCGATAGGATTGGATAGTTCGGTGAGCGCT
The DNA here is from genome assembly GCA_022741625.1 of Prevotella sp. Lineage (GTDB taxonomy): Bacteria > Bacteroidota > Bacteroidia > Bacteroidales > Bacteroidaceae > Prevotella. The sequence goes on from JAIINY010000367.1 coordinate 2,040, forward strand.
GTGCTCATCCAGAACTGTATGGTCATCGCCGGTATCGGTACTCTGGTACAGCTCTATCCGGTATGGCGCATCGGTTCCCGTCTTCCTATCGTGATGGGTATCTCCTTTACCTTCCTTTCGCTTGCCATCGCCATTGCTGGTGCTCATGGCATGGGTACGCTGATTGGTGCAGTCATCATCGGCGGTTTGGTAGAAGGTACACTCGGCCTCTTTGCCAAGTACTGGATCAAACTCATTCCGCCTGTAGTAGCCGCTAC
>JAIINY010000050.1:0-15107 GCA_022741625.1 Prevotella sp.
TTCTTGCCATACGATAAGGTACGCGATAAGGATGCTCCTGCATCTATCTGCCTGATTTGCGAGATTGCTGCCTGGGCTAAGGATCAGGGCAAGACTCTCTACGATCTCCTGATGCAGATCTATGCAGAGTATGGCTTCAGTAAGGAGTTTACAGTAAACGTGGTTCGCCCAGGTAAGACTGGTGCTGACGAGATCAAGCAGATGATGGCAGACTTCCGTGCTAACCCTCCAAAGGAGTTGGGTGGCAGCAAGATTGTTACCTGGAAGGACTACCAGAGCTTGGAGGCTAAGCATGCTGACGGCAGTGTAGAGAAGCTCGATATGCCTACAACAAGCAATGTACTCCAGTGGTTCTGCGATGACAATACCAAGGTAAGCGTTCGCCCTTCTGGTACAGAGCCTAAGATCAAGTTCTATATTGAGGTAAAGGATCCTTCATTCAAGTGCGCTGGCTGCTACAACCGCTGTACTGCTGCTGCAATGGATAAGATCGAGGCTATCAAGAAGAGCTTGAACCTGGATTAATAAAAGCAATTGAACTTTATATGAATGTGTGGGGGAAAATCTTCGCCTGCATATTCCTCTGAAAGATATTTTTTTGATGCATTATTTAGCTCCAACATTAAATAATGCAATTTCTCGGCGAGAAGTCATCCTGACTTCTCGCCATTTTGAATTTGATAGGTATATGGAAAATAAGAGAAAGATCATAGCCCTTTTGATGGGACTTTCGCTAGGAGGTCAGTCTGTCTATGCCCAAGGGTATAGTTGTGGCAACGTGTCTCTGTTTTGCTCGCCCGATACACTCAGGGGTGCCCAGATAGGTGCCTTTTCCAGCGTGGTTCGACAGCAGATGCGTGGTGTGAGCCTGGCTGGTATCATCAATTCGGTGGGCGATGATATGCGCGGTGTGCAGATTTCGGGTGTTTCCAATGTGGTGAAGGGTGGCAATGGCGTGCAGTTGTCTTTATTTAATAATGTATCCAGTTCTCCGTTCCGCGGCGTGCAGCTGAGTGGACTTTCCAATATTTCCATGGGTATGAAGAGAGGTTTGCAGATTGCAGCAGCCAATGTCAGCTCTTCCTATATGCGTGGCATGCAGTTGGGCGGCTACAATTATGCTGATACCCTGAATGGTTCTCAGATTGGTTTGTTAAATGTTTGCCTTAGCCATCCTCGTGGTGTGCAGATTGGTGTCATCAACTATAGCCGGGATACCGTAGCCCATAAGATAGGACTGGTGAATGTGAACCCAAAGACGCGTATCGACTATATGTTTTATGGCGGTTCTGCTACCAAAGCCAATCTTGCCATCAGATTCCGCAACCGGAGTACTTATAATATCCTGGGTATCGGAACCCATTATTTCGGATTGGATGAGAAGTTTTCGGGTGCCTTGTTCTATCGCATCGGTCAGTATTTCCAGTTATCGCCTAAGTTCTCCCTGAGTGGTGATCTCGGATTCTATCATGTAGAATCGTTCCAGGAACATTCGCAGGATAAGCCGGAGCGGCTCTATTCTCTTCAGGCTCGCATCAATGCCGACTATCAGTTGGGCAGATACACCAGTGCCTTTGCCTCAGTGGGTTATGGGGATACCCATTATTATCATGGTGGCAGGTATCGCCGTCGTGCCATTGTAGAAGCAGGTTTGGCTGTGCGTCTCCAGCGCAATTCATCTTTTACGGATATCTCTGCCAGAAAGGAGAATGAATATGATATGGAGGCATGGAAGGAAGGAACCATTTTTGCCTTCGATGATCCGGAGCGACAGAAGAAGCATCCTTGGAAGGCTGCCTTGGAAGCTTTTGCCATCAATGTGGGTGTGCAATGCTTCGACCAGTTTGTGATGAACGAGGAGTTTGCCAAGATTTCCTTCCATAGCATCAAGCACAATATAGAAACGGGTTTTGTTTGGGATAACGACCAGTTCTCTACCAATCTGTTTGCCCATCCATACCATGGCGGACTCTATTTCAATGCTGCAAGAAGTCATGGCATGAATTTCTGGGAATCGGTGCCATACTCTTTCTGTGGAAGTTTGATGTGGGAGACTACCTGCGAGATAGAACCGCCTGCCATCAACGACCTGATGGCTACTACTTTTGGTGGTATTGCCATCGGAGAGGTGACGCATCGTGTGAGCAATCTGGTATTTGATGACCGCTTGTCTGGTTTTCCTCGTTTCATGCGAGAGTTCCTGGGAACTCTCATCTGTCCAATCAAGGGATTGAATCGAATCTTGAGTGGCGATGCCTGGCGGGTGAGAGGCAGATATTATAAATATCACGATTACCAGCGCAGTCCTGTCAGTTTCTCTGCATCGGCAGGTTACAGATACCTCGCAGACAACAATACGCTGTTCCGTGGTGAGGGCAATCCATACGTCCGTTTCAATCTGGTTTATGGCGATCCGTTTGATGGTGAGACCACCAAGCCATACGACTACTTTACATTGGATGCCACTTTCGGCTTGAGTAGCAACCAACCTCTGATTACCGGTCTGCATCTTCTGGGAAGATTGTGGAGCGTACCGGTGGAGGTGAGCAAGGGCACGGAGATGGAGTTCGGTATCTTCCAGCACTTCAACTATTACGATTCGCAGCCGGTGAAGGATGGTACCAGTCTGGTGCCTTACCGCATATCCGAGGCAGCCTCTTTCGGTCCTGGCATCATCTACCGCTTCCCTCAGGTGGGCAATCTCACCAGGTTTGAGCAGCGTGTCTTCCTGGATGGTATCCTGCTGGGTGGAAGTCTGACCGATTATTATAATGTGATAGACCGCGACTACAACATGGGTAGCGGTTATAGTGTGAAGGCTATCAGTTTCATGGAGTTCGGCAAAGTAGCTACCTTCCAAATAGGTGCCGACTATTATCGCATCTTCACCTGGAAGGGATATGAGGGAAAGGATCTGGCGACGACCGATCCGCTCTATCTCAATGCCCAGGGCGACAAGGGAAATGCATCTCTGCTGGTGCTGAATGCCCGCTTCAGTCTGGCATTGTCCAATCGGCTGAACCTGGACTTCAATGTGTCCAACTATTGGCGTGATACCCATTACTCATATCATGACGATGTAACGTCTAAAACCTTTGATATGAGTCTGGGATTGCAATACAAGTTCTAAGGGGCAGTCGTCTTATTAGTAGATGTTTAGCGGATTTTTAGCAGAAATTAGGGGTGCAAAGGGAAACGATATACATAAAATTGTAGAAAAATCGCAAAAAGTTTTGCATATTTTCTGGATTTATATTACCTTTGCACCCATATTTCAAACATAAAACATAGAATTATACTCTTATGGGAGGCATTTTCGGAACTATTTCCAAGAAAAGCTGTGTCGCAGACCTTTTCTACGGCACCGACTACAACTCACATCTCGGTACACGCCGAGGCGGTTTGGCAACCTACAGTAGTGAGAAGGGCTTCGTTCGCTCTATCCACAACTTAGAAAGTTCTTATTTTAGAACGAAGTTTGAACCTATACTCGACAAATTCGAGGGTGCGACATCAGGTATCGGTGTGATTAGCGATACAGATGCGCAGCCATTGATTATGAACTCTCATCTTGGTCGCTTTGCCATTTGCACAGTAGCCAAGATATTAAATAAGGATGAACTTACTCAGCACCTGTTGGATAAGAACATGCACTTTGCTGAGATGTCTTCAGGAAGTACCAACCCAACCGAGTTGGTGGCTCTTCTCATCATCCAGGGAAAAAATTTCCGCGAGGGAATCGAGAACGTGTTCCATCATATCAAGGGTTCCTGCACTATGATGATCCTTACAGAGGATGGCATCATCTGTGCCCGTGACAGTTGGGGGCGTACACCTCTTATTATAGGTAAGAAGGAGGGTGCTTATGCAGCTTCCAGTGAGACCACTTCATTCCCTAACCTTGACTTTGAGACAGCACACGAGGTAGGTCCTGGCGAAATCGTGAAGATTACTGCTGAGGGTATGGAGCAGATCCGTCCTGCCAACAAGAAAATGCAGGTTTGTTCTTTCCTCTGGGTATATTATGGATTCCCAACTTCTACCTATGAGGGCAAGAATGTAGAGGAAGCTCGCTTTAGCAATGGTTTCAATCTTGCCAAGACAGATGATGTAGAGGTAGATTGCTGCAGCGGTATTCCTGATTCTGGTACAGGTATGGCGATGGGATATGCTGCCGGTAAGGGCGTGCCTTATCAGCGTTGTATTGCCAAATATACTCCTACCTGGCCTCGAAGCTTTACACCTAGCAACCAGAGCATGCGCTCTCTGGTAGCCAAGATGAAGCTGATTCCTAACAAGGCTATGTTGAAAGGTAAGCGTGTGTTGTTCTGCGATGACAGTATCGTGCGCGGTACCCAGCTTCGCGACAATGTGAAGGTGCTTTTCGATCAGGCTGGTCTGAAGGAATGCCACATGCGTATCGCTTGTCCTCCATTGGTTTATGGCTGTCCTTTCATCAACTTTACTTCTTCCAAGAGTGATATGGAGTTGATTACTCGCAGAATCATCGAGAAGTTTGAGGGCGATGCCAACAAGAATCTGGAGAAGTATGCTACCACAGGTTCTCCTGAATATCAGAGAATGGTGGATGAGATTGCCAGCCAGCTTGGATTGACTACACTGAAGTTCAATACCATCGAGCAGCTCGTGGAAGCTATCGGTTTGCCTAAGTGCCAGGTATGTACCCACTGCTTCGATGGCAGTAGTGCTTATACCTTGAATGAATTCGCAGACGAAGATTAAAATATAAAATCCCGATTTCCTGAACTTTGCATCAGATGAGCAAAGTCTTGGAAATCGGGATTTTTTTATCTCTTGCCGGCAAAGAATGGTTATTTCTTCTTCAGCAAGGGTGCCAGGAATTTGTAGGTATAGCCTATCTTGCTCTTTGCCATCTCTTCCGGTGTGCCGGCAAAGAGAAGCTGACCTCCACCTCGTCCACCTTCGGGACCCATATCAATGAGCCAGTCGGCGAGCTTGATGACATCCAGATTGTGCTCGATGATAATCACCGTATTGCCTCTATCTACCAGTTTCTGAAGCACATCCATCAGAATACGAATGTCTTCGAAATGAAGACCGGTGGTAGGCTCATCCAGGATGTAGAGCGTCTTGCCGGTATCACGTTTGGATAGTTCGGTAGCAAGTTTCACTCGCTGGCTTTCTCCGCCCGAGAGGGTAGTGGAGCTCTGTCCCAACTTGATGTAACCCAATCCTACGCTCTGTAATGCCTTGATCTTGTTGAGAATCTGAGGCACGTTCTCGAAGAACTCTACTGCCTGGTTGATGGTCATGTCCAGTACATCGGCGATGCTCTTTCCCTTGTATCTTACCTCCAGCGTTTCACGGTTGTAGCGCTTGCCGTGGCATACCTCACAAGGTACATAGACATCTGGCAGGAAGTTCATCTCGATGGTCTTGTATCCATTTCCGCCACACGCTTCGCATCTGCCACCCTTCACGTTGAAGGAGAATCTACCTGGCTTGTAACCGCGGATCTTGGCTTCTGGAAGCCCCACAAACAGCGAGCGGATGTCGCTGAATACACCTGTGTAGGTGGCTGGATTACTGCGAGGGGTTCTGCCGATTGGACTTTGATCTACATTCACTACCTTGTCGATATTTTCAATGCCTTCGATGCAGTCGTATGGCATCGGCTTCTTCAGGGAACGGTAGAAGTGCTGGGAGAGGATAGGCTGCAGGGTTTCATTGATCAGGGTAGATTTACCCGATCCGCTGACTCCCGTTACAACGATGAGCTTGCCTAGCGGGAACTCTACATCTACTCCCTTCAGGTTGTTGCCCCTGGCTCCACGGATGGTGATGCTCTTGCCGTTTCCTTCGCGGCGATGCTCAGGAATCTCTATTGCCATCTTGCCATTCAGATACTGGGCGGTGATGGTGTCAGTCTTCAGCATCTCTTTCGGAGTACCCTGGAAAACCACTTCGCCTCCCTTTCTGCCTGCCTTCGGACCGATATCTACAATCCAGTCGGCAGCTCGCATCATATCCTCATCATGTTCTACTACGATGACGGTATTACCCAGGTCGCGCAATTCCTTCAAACTGTTGATGAGTCGCTCGTTGTCTCGCTGGTGCAGACCGATACTTGGCTCATCGAGGATGTAGAGCACATTGACGAGCTGGCTGCCAATCTGGGTAGCAAGACGGATGCGCTGGCTTTCACCACCAGAGAGTGACGCCGACTGGCGATTGAGTGAGAGATAGTTCAGACCCACATCGAGGAGAAAGTTGACACGTGAGCGCAGCTCCTTGATGATTTCGTGAGCCACCTTTGCCTTCATGGAAGGGAGGTGAGCTTCCACCTGTTCGAGCCAGTCGCGCAGTTCGTCGATGTCGAGGTTGGCGACTTCCGATATATTCTTGTCCCAGATGCGGAAGGCGAGCGATTCCTTCTTGAGTCGCTGTCCATGGCACTCCGGACATTCGATGGTAGATATAAACTGGTCAGCCCATTTCTTTCCTGCAGCACTCTCGTCATTCTCTATCACCTTCTGCAGATAGTCGATGATGCCATCGTATGCGCAGAAGTAATCCGAAGAGGTATGCACCTTTTCTTTATCAATCTTTACGTTTTCCAGTGATCCATAGAGGATTTCCTGCATGGCATCTCCCGGAATCTCTGCGATAGGAGTCTTGAGTTTCAGATCATATTTCTCGAGCAAAGACTCAATCTGCCAGAAAATCATCTGGTTCTTATATTTGCCGAGAGGGGCGATTCCACCTTCGTAGATGCTCAGGCTGTCATCCGGAATCACCTTCTTGATATCTATCTGGTTTACCTTTCCCAGACCCTTGCAGTGAGGGCAGGCACCTTCAGGCGAATTGAACGAGAACATATTAGGTGCCGGATCCTGGTAGGCTATACCGGTAACTGGATCCATCAGGCGTTTTGAGAAGTTCTTACCCGTCTTTTCCCCTTTCTCTATCACCATCACCATGCCATCGCCCTGCTTCATGGCGGTAGCTACGCTCTTGCGGATGCGTTCCTCATCGGCTTCCTTCACCACGAGCTTGTCGATGACAACCTCGATGTTGTGCATCTTGTAGCGGTCGAGCTTCATTCCGCTTACCACTTCCTGGATTTCTCCATCCACACGTACATAGAGATAACCTTTGCGGCGCATACTCTCGAAGAGTTCGCGATAATGTCCCTTGCGCTGGCGAATCAGAGGAGCCAGCAGGAAGATGGCCTTTCCGGCATATTCATCGAGAATCATATCGATGACCTGTTCTTCGGTGTATTTCACCATCTCTTCACCGCTGCGGTAGCTGTAGGCTGTACCGGCACGGGCAAAGAGCAGACGGAGATAATCGTAAATCTCGGTAGTGGTACCAACGGTAGAACGAGGGTTCTTGTTGGTGGTCTTCTGCTCGATGCTGATGACCGGGCTCAGACCGGTTATCTTATCTACATCTGGGCGCTCCATATTGCCCAGGAAGTTGCGGGCATAGGCAGAGAACGTCTCGATATATCGGCGCTGCCCCTCGGCAAAGATGGTATCGAAAGCCAACGACGACTTGCCCGAACCCGAAAGTCCGGTTATCACGGTGAGGGAGTCGCGTGGAATCTCAACATCAATGTTCTTGAGGTTGTGTACTCTGGCGCCCCATACATTTATCTTTTCTTCTGAATTCATATTCTAATTTCCGCTCATTTAATTGTTACTGTATTGTTCTGTTGTATAGCCTCTGAGCAGGTTGACATCTCTTTTAATCTGATAGGTCTTGCCATCTGCTCCTTTTGCCTTGACCAGACAGAAATAGACCCCCTCCTTAACCGGCTTTCCCTTGTAGGTTCCATCCCATCCTGTGGCAGGGTCGCTCCACTCAAAGAGTTTCTGTCCCCACCTATTATATATATAGGCGTGAAACTCCTTGATGTTCTGGTAACCCTCCTTGGGCTTGTAGATGTCGTTGATGCCATCTCCGTTTGGCGAGAATGCGTTCGGCATCAGAAGGACACTGGTCTTTGTGTCTTCCTCATCTCCGATTTCTTCCTGTGCCATCAATGGAGGGGTAAAAAGTGCCAATAAGGCACCAAGTAATCCTATTTTTTGTCTCATTTTGCAAATTATTTGTGCAAAGATAATAAAAAGCTGAGAGATATTGCGCTAGATGCGAGATTTTTTGTATTTTTGCAGGAGAAAACTTTAAATCATGTCGGTTACGGCAAGATTTTAGTATCATATAAACATTAAAAACAGGAAGATATGAAAAGAAACATAAGATATTTCTTGATGATTGTGGGGCTCATGCTCAGTGTTGGTATCTTTGCTCAGACAACGAAATGGCGAGACATCTACACGGTGAAGAAGAAGGATACTATTTTTGGTATTGCCAATAAGTATGGATTGAGTCTGCCGGAACTGATGGAGGCAAACCCGGAGATGAAGCAGGAGGGTTACATGCTTCAGAAGGGAGCTACCCTCTTTATTCCTTTCGCCAACGACCAGCAGAATCCTAATGCGCCTAAAAAGGCACAGAAGGAGGATAAGAATGCTGTTGCTGCCAGCAAACCTGCTGTAGCAGGAACCGCTGCCGCTCAGCAGAAGGTTGCGGCTAGTGATGCGGTGAAGATTGGCGTGATGTTGCCTTTGCATGATATGGATGGTGATGGCAAGCGTATGGTGGAGTATTATCGTGGACTCCTGATGGCTTGCAATTATCTGAAGAAGAAGGGCATCTCTACCGATGTACATGCATGGAACGTGCCGATAGATGCTGATATCCGCACCACCTTGTTGCAGGAGGGTGCCAATACATGTGATATTATCTTCGGTCCGCTTTATACCAAGCAGGTGGCTCCACTTGCCGGCTTCTGCAAGACCTATGGCATTAAGCTCGTGATTCCTTTCTCCATCAGCGGTGACGATGTGGAGCGCAACAAGGAAATCTTCCAGGTATATCAGAGTCCTGAAACATTGAACGAATGCACCATCAAGGCTTTCCTGAACAGATTTACCAATGTGCATCCAATCTTTGTAGATTGCAATGATTCTACATCGCGTAAGGGAGCTTTCACTTTCGGACTTCGCAAGGAGTTGGAGAAGAGAAACATCAACTATAGTATCACCAATGTGAGCTCAAGCATCGACCAGTTTGCCAAGGCTTTCCTGCCAAGCAAGCAGAATGTGGTAATCCTGAATACTGGACGTTCGCCACAGTTGACTGCCGTACTCAACAAATTGGATGAATTCGACAGCAAGTATCCGGGTGCATCTCTCTCTCTCTTCGGCTATACAGAGTGGTTGATGTATGCCAAGTATAATCTGGAGCGATTCTATAAGTACGATACTTATATCCCTTCTACCTTCTATTACAATCCGGTAGCTGAAAGAACGCAGAATCTGGAGAAGGCATACGAGGGATGGTTCCATCAGCCGATGATGATAGCGCAGCCTCGCTTCGCCATCATGGGTTATGATCATGGTATGTTCTTCATCCAGGGTATCAAGAAGAAGGGCAAGGAGTTTACGGGTGAACGCCAGCAGGTGAACTATCAGCCAGTGCAGACTCCATTGCATTTCGTGAAAACGCCAAAGGGTGGATACAAGAACAAGAACTTCCAGTTGATTCACTACACCTTCAATCATCAAATTGAATCGGTGAATTACTAGGAACCGGTAGTTTTTTATAGTTAATCGTTTATAGTAAGAAAAGAAAGAATGAATAAAGTCAAGATAGGGGCGCTGTTGATGGGACTTCTCCTTTGGGGAGGACTCTCGGCACAGGCTCAGATAGGTGAGCATCGCAACGATTTTTCCATTGGATTCAACGGTGGGTATGTGCTCAGCTCTGTAGGATTCGAACCGGAGGTTCAGCAGAAGCAGCATGGAGGAATGACTGCCGGACTCTCGATGAAATATACTTGCGAGAAGTACTTCAAGACCATCTGTTCCATCTATTCAGAGGTCAACTATGCCAAGGTGGGATGGAAAGAGGATATTCTCGACATCGACAACCAGCCTGTCATCATCACCGAAACCAAGCAGCCGATGGCTTACAGCCGTACCATCAATTATATCCAGGTACCCGTTTTCGCTCACTTGGCTTGGGGTAGGGAAGAGAGAGGCTTGAACATCTTCGTGAATGCCGGACCGCAGTTCGGACTCTACCTTAACGATTCTCAGACTACCAACTTCGACGTGAAGAATATGCCTAAGACAGATAATGACCGGGTAAGTATGGTAGTGGCACAAGATACGATGGCGGTAGAGAATAAGCTGGATTATGGTATCGCCCTGGGTTTGGGTGCAGAGTACAGCATCCCGAAAGTGGGACACATTTTGGCTGAGGCTCGCTACTATTATGGACTGGGTAATATCTATGGTTCATCTAAACGAGATTATTTCGGAAAAAGTAACTACGGACAGATTGTGTTCAAGGTATCTTATCTCTTTGATATTTCAAGAACGAAGAATGTGAAGAGAAAGTAACTTCCGATGATGATTATGGAAAAATAAGTAATAATATAAAATGAGTACAACAGAAAAAATTCAGATGAAATTGAGCGACTCGAAGTCAGCTCGCTGGACTGCCCTCTTCATCGTGAGCGTCACGATGATGTTCGGTTACTTTTTTACAGATGTAATGTCTCCACTGGAGCCACTCTTGACTGCTGCCAAGGGGGCTGAGAATGGTCTTGGACTCGGATGGAGTTCGGATGAGTACGGCTTCTTCTCTGGAGCCTACGGATACTTTAATGTGTTCCTCCTGCTCCTCTTCTTCGGTGGTCTTATCCTCGATAAGTTTGGCATCCGTTTTACAGGTATCCTCTCCACAGTATTGATGTTTGGTGGAGCCTTGTTGAAATGGTATGCTGTAGGTCATGAGTTTGCCGGATCGGTAGCAGTACCATTCTTCGGTACTTATAGTACACAGGTAGTGATTGCAGCTCTCGGCTTTGCCATCTATGGCGTGGGCTGCGAGATATGCGGTATCACAGTGAGCAAGGTCATCGTGAAATGGTTTACGGGGCATGAGTTGGCGCTGGCAATGGGAGTGCAGGTGGCTACGGCTCGTTTGGGAACAGCCGCAGCCTTGGGCTTTTCTCTTCCTTTTGCAAAGGCAATGGACGGTGTGTCTGCTTCTATTGCTTTGGGTGCAGTTTTGCTTTGTGCTGGTGTACTTGTTTATCTTGTATATTGTGTGATGGACAAGAAGGAGGATGCTTCAGCTGCGGCTGTGGCTACTGAGCCGGAAGAAGGTTTCAGGTTTTCAGACTTGGGTGGTCTGTTCAAGACAACAGGCTTCTGGTATGTGGCATTCCTTTGCCTGATGTTCTATGCTGGTGTATTCCCATTCCTGAAGTTTGCAACCAAGTTGATGATTTTCAAGTATGGTGTCGATGCTAATTTGGCAGGTCTGATTCCTGCGATGTTGCCATTCGGTACCATCTTCCTTACACCAATCTTCGGAAGCGTATATGACAGGTATGGCAAGGGTGCCACGCTGATGATTATCGGCAGTTGCCTCCTGACACTGGTACACGTAGTATTTGCCCTTCCACTTAACTCATGGGTGCTTGCCATCGTGATGATGCTCATCCTTGGCGTAGCTTTTGGTCTGGTACCATCAGCAATGTGGCCTTCTGTACCAAAGATTATCCCAATGAAACTCTTAGGAACTGCATACGCCCTTATCTTCTATATCCAGAATATCGGACTGGCTCTTATTCCAGTATGGATCGGTAAGGTGAATCAGGCTAACACGGATGCCAATGGAGTCATTGACTATACAGAGACGATGACCATATTTGCAGCCTTTGGTGTGGTTGCTATTCTCATCTCCTTCCTCCTCTTGTTGGAAGATAAGAGAAAGGGCTATGGATTGCAGCAGCCTAATGTGAAGAAATAATACTAACAGGAGATTTCCCTTTCAAGTTCACGGGGGGAATCTCCATAAGCAAAAAGAAAGGAAATAACCATGAACGCTACACCTGAATCATTGATTAAGGAATATGCTGACCCTATTGAGCAGCAGGAAATAGACAAGTTTATCTGTTCTGAAATGAGCAGGCAGATTCACCGATATATTAAGGGTATGTCGGGAACCAAGCAGGCTATGCTCAAGTTTGAGGAAAAGCTGGCGAGCCTCTCTGTCCCAGAGAAAGAGAAGGCGATTGCCAAGTATATTGATTTGAATCGAAAGGCTTTGGATGGACTGGATCTGAAGATGATTCTCGTCCGTTCGGTGGCTAACTACTGTGATACCTTCCAGTATATGCTCGACTTTGTGAACGACAAGCGTAAGATGGTGTTCTATTATCATCGCTTGAAGGAGAAGTACATCCGTTACCATGAGGTCTTCGAGGAGAACGGCAAGTTTGGTATGAAAGATCATCAGGACAACGTGATGCTTCAGCCTGTCTATGATTTCCTCCGCACTTGCTATATCTATAATGATGACCTGAGCATCATGCCGGTTATTGCAGAGAAGAATGGCAAGATGGGACTCGTGATGCCTGATGGAAAGGATACCATCGTGGCTGATTTCCTTTATGATGAAATCTGTCTGAGAGATGAGTATCCATATTTCGAGGCGGTGAGAGACGGAGTAAACGGATTGATTGATAAGTTCGGAAACTTCGTTAACAATTAATTGTTAATAAAGCTTTTGCCCTTTCAGGGCGACAGGTTAGCGCCTATGACAACCCAGGGTGTTGCCCTGGGCTAGGGGCTTTTGCCCTTTCAGGGTGTGTGTGTAAAAAGAGAAAGGGCAATCAGATTGGAATGAACCAACTGATTGCCCTTTTTACTTTCGTTGCTATGAGCAACTTTGTTTTATCTAATTTTCTCTCGTTTTCAAACCCTAGTGAAGAAAAGCAAAAGAATACTTAGTTCTTCGTTCTTCATTCTTCACTTAAATTATCCCAGATATTTCATCAAGATCTTGATTTTTCCGCTTTCACGGAGCTTGATGATGCTCTTCTCGCGAATCTGGCGTACACGCTCACGGGTGAGGTTGAATTCGCTGCCGATTTCTTCCAATCCCTTCTCGTGGCAACCGATGCCATAGCAGTAGCAGAGAATCTTGCGCTCGCGCTCCTTCAATACTGTTGCCAATACGCGCTGGAGCTCGCTTGCCATAGACTCGAAGTCAACACCCTTGTCGGTGCGGCTGTCATCACCAGAAGCCATCACATCTACCATTGCATTGTCATCGTCATCACTACCGAATGGAGCATCGATACTCATGTGGTGGTTGTCAGCCTTGATGGTCTGGTCGATCTTGCTTTCCTCCATTTTGGTAATCTGTGCCAACTCTGCAACAGAAGGCTTGCGCTGGTTCTCCTGCTCGAACTTGCTGATTTCGGCGCTGATCTTGCTCAATGCGCCTACCTGGTTCAAAGGCAGGCGAACGATACGGCTCTGCTCAGCGATAGCCTGGAGAATGCTCTGGCGAATCCACCATACTGCGTATGAGATGAACTTAAAACCACGAGTTTCATCAAACTTCTCTGCAGCCTTTACCAAACCGATGTTTCCCTCGTCGATGAGGTCTGTCAGACCCAAACCCTGATGCTGGTATTGTTTAGCAACAGATACAACGAATCGGAGGTTTGCCTTGACCAGTTTTTCCTTGGCACGCTCACCCTCACGACCGCCTTTGCGAATCTTCTGGGCCAGCTCAATCTCCTCATCAATAGAGACCATAGGTTCTCTACCAATCTCCACCAAGTACTTGTCGAGTGCTTCACTGGAACGATTGGTTATACTCTTGCTAATCTTAAGTTGTCTCATAAATATCCTTTTACCTTTCTTTTTTTTAATCCAATTTATACTGTCGGAATCCACCTCTACGGTTTCGGGCTGCAAAGGTACAAAAAAAAACGCAATCTTGTTGTAATAGAAATGGAAAACTTTTGTATTATTTGTCTGTTTTTTAGAAATTTAGACGTTTTTGAATATAAAAATGGTATTTGGTAGAACGATTTTTAGGCATTGAGTTTGAAATATGGAATAATTTGTGTATCTTTGCACAGAATTTGCGAGAAAAGAATAACTAAATAATAAAATTATAAAATAACAAAAAATTATGTTTGAAAATCAACCAAAAGGTCTGTGGGCCTTAGCTTTGGCTAACACGGGTGAGCGTTTCGGTTACTATACCATGCTTGCTGTGTTCTTGCTCTATTTGCAGGCTAACTTCGGTTTTGAAACCGGATTGGCAAGTACAATTTACTCTACCTTCCTGATGATGGTTTATTTCCTCCCTATCATCGGCGGTATCGCAGCTGATAAGTTTGGCTTTGGACGTATGGTTACTACGGGTATCTTCATTATGTTCATCGGCTACCTGGTACTCTCACTTCCTCTTGGCAAGGACACCGTTGCCATTGCTGCCATGGGCATTTCGCTTATCCTCATCGCTTTGGGTACCGGCTTGTTCAAAGGTAACCTGCAGGTGATGGTAGGTCGTCTCTACGACGAGCCACAGTATGCCAGCAACCGTGATTCCGGTTTCTCTCTCTTCTATATGGCTATCAACATTGGCGCCATGTTCGCTCCTACAGCAGCCATTAAAATCATGAAGTGGGCGCAGGAGAGTCTGAGTGTATCTGTAGAGGATTCATACCATTTTGCATTCGCTGTGGCATGTGCTTCGCTTATCATTAGTATCGCCATCTACTATGCCTTCAGCTTTACATACAAGCACGTGCTTGCTTCTGAGACCAAGGGTAAGGACGATAAGACTCCGGTTAAGGAGACTAATGAGCTTTCTAAGGCTGAGACCAAGGAGCGCATCATCTGCCTCTGTCTCGTATTCGCTGTGGTTATCTTCTTCTGGATGGCTTTCCACCAGAATGGTAATACCTTGACACTCTTTGCACGCGACTATACACTGAAGACTTCTGAGGGCCTGCAGTCAATGGCGTTCGACGTTACCAACCTCGTAGCCTGCATCTTCGTTGTTTATGGTAGCTTCGGTCTGGCACAGAGCAAGACTGGCAAGGGTAAGGGAATCTCGCTCGGCGTTATCGTTGCAGCTATTGCTTTCCTCTTCTACAAGTATAACAACCTTGAAGGTGCCGTAGAAGTTGAGGCTCCTATCTTCCAGCAGTTCAACCCATGCTATGTAGT
>JAIINY010000051.1:0-15037 GCA_022741625.1 Prevotella sp.
TTCACCAAAGTACGCAGGAGCGGAAACCGTTCCTGCAAGTAATGACACAACCAAGTTGGAGAAATCAATCATTGCTATGTTTGGCAAGGAAGAGGAAGTTAGAGGTAAAATATCCAAATTAAGAGATGCCATTGTTGTTTTTGTTGACCTTATCAAGGCTGAACTCGGCAAAAATGAGCAGCGAAGCAAGCTCTTGGTTGATGCTGTCAAGCAGATGAGACAAGAGAATGATGTTTCCTCGAAGGCATTGCAAGACAAACTTGAAGTGATGAACAATTCACCTCAGAAGAAACTTGTCACCCATCGCTTCGAGCCTACATCAAAGTATGTTCTTCTTTTCATTGGCGGCTTGGCTCTATCTCTCGTTCTCTCCATTTGGGGCAACCTCACCCAATGGCGAGAGCACCAAGATTGGGAGGAGGCAGACTTGAAGTATAGAGCTTTGAAGATGGTTCTGTCTGCTGATGACCCAAACATCTTATATATAGAGAAGCACTTCTCTGTAAACAGAGACGAAAATGTCATAGACTATGTCAAAAATCGTGTTGCAGCTTACGAAGATTCTGTTCTCAAATACAATGAAATGGTACGGATGGCTGCATACAAAGACAGTGTAGCTAATGAACTTCGCAGAGAGTCTAATAGCATAAAACGTACTATTAAAAATTACCAATAATTTTTATCCAATACCCCAATGAGATGGAATTTACATTCAAATCCATTTCATTGGGACATATAATTAAAACTGTTTATTTGTTTCTAATAACATATTCAAATTCATCAAAATTCTCATATCCTAATTCTATTAAGACTTGGCGACTGTGTTTCCTGTCATCTTCGGTGTTGAACTTGGGGATTATGGGGAGACGAAGGATGATCTTGTCTTTATGTTTGGCATGAGTGTTGAGCCAGACAAGGTTGTCGATAACTTGCCGGTTGGGCTTACCTGTGTAGGCTTGATAGATGGCAGGATTCATGTCCTTGATGTCGATGATAAAGGAGTCAATATATGGGGTGACTTTCTCCAAGTGATAGCGAGGTACGTTTAGACTCGTCTCCATCGTAAAGTGCCATCCCTCTGGGCATAGTTCACAAAACTCCTTTATGAATGAACTCCACAGAAGCGGTTCACCTCCACCAAAACAAATGCCGCCTCCTGTAGCTAAGAAGTAGAGGTTGTCCATCTCCACGTTCGCCATCAGCAGTTCTGTATCCACCTCCTGCCATACGCCGTCAGCATCAAGGCATTGGGGATTGAGACAGTATTTGCAACGAAGCGGACAACCGTGGAATGCCACAAGCGTGGTGACGCCCTCGCCGTCTATCGTGAGGCGGTGGCGGTCGATGCAAATGAGTGGGACGGTCTTCATGTTATTCTACTTTAAATGTGAAAGGAACGGTGGCATGTGATTTCACCACCTTTCCGTTTTTCTTGGCAGGAGTCCATTTCGGCATGCTTTTCAGTACTCGGATGGCTTCCTCGTCGAGGATAGGGACAAGACTTTTCTCCACCTTGATGTTGCTCAAACTTCCGTCCTTGTTGACGGTGAAACCAAGGATGACTCTGCCTATTGGCGCGCCTTCCTGACATTCTTTTGGATATTGAAGGTTGGTCTTGATGTATTGCGTCAATGCAGTCGAACCGCCTGGGAATGAAGCCTCTTCGAAAGTATCTTCTCTTTTGATGACGGGAGCCGTTCCTCTAATTCTGACTTCGGGAACGATTCCAGCCACGACTTCCCCTAAGGCACTTTCGTTGAATATTAGAGTGATGATATTGAGCTTGTCTCGGCTCATTTCAGATAGTTTGATGCTTCGGTCTATGAAGCCGATGTATTGCACGGTTATCGTGTCGCCTTGCTCCACTTCGAGAGTGAAGTTTCCATTGACATCAGTTATTGCATACTTTCCCGAAAGTTTAGCGATGACGGAGGCTCCAATAAGCGGCTCATTGTCCTCGTCGCTAATGAGATGCCCTTGAACGAAGAGCATTCCTTTCTTGCTGAGAGAATCTTTCGCTTGGAGTAGGGCGATGTCGTTGGTGGTGTATTTTTGGAACTGGATAGGGATAACCTTTTCAGACTTAGGCGGTGTCGATTTGTAATATCCCTTCTGCGTGGCGCACGATGTGGCGGATGCGGTGAGGGCGGTGATGCCCAAAGCCACTCCTGCGACCTTGATGGCTTTCCCTGCCATCTGTCGGAGGTGCAGTTCGTATTCTAAGTCCCTCACATCTTGCTCGCATTTCGGGCAAGTGCCCTTGCATTCGCCCTTAAAGTGGCATTCTTCGGGTGAATAACTGATTCCGTTGGCATCCGCGATCTGCTTGCGGATGGCCTTGAGCGTGTTGCAAATGTTGCGTCCTCTTGTTGCCATGATTTTTCCTTTTTTATAGTTACTGCACGTGGATGTAGACAGGAAGCGTGTATTTTGATTTCACCGCCTTGCCGTTTTGCTTGGCAGGAATCCACTTTGGCATACTTTTCACCACCCGGACGGCTTCTTTGTCAAGGTCAAAATAGACGCTTTTCTTCACTTTGATGTCATTTAGATTTCCATCCTCATTGACCGTGAAAGTAACGACAATTTTTCCTTGTATGCTGCAATCGCCCTGTATGTTTGGATAGCGAAAATTGTCTGCAATATATTTCATACACGCCGCTATGCCACCAGGGAATGACGCTTCCTCATCAGCATTATCAAATATTTTGCTGCTTTCAATGGAATCTATACCAATGGCAGACCTGGTGACAGCATTCCTGCCTTGATTTTTTGAGGAATTGCCTTTGATATTCTTTTTTATCTCTTTTGTTTCTAAGGATGGATTGTATGAAGCCTCCCCGTCCTTTCTGTTTTCTTCTTCCAGAAGTTTCTCCTTGTTGCCAAGAGAAATGGCTCCTTCTAATTGTCTGTTTCTTGGGTTCGGTTCTTCTTTTTTAACAATGATTGTATCACCTGTAACCATGTCTGAAGCATTTCGCTGTGGTTTTCCATCAGAACAAGCCGTTAAAGCAACAAGTCCTGCTGCAATGCCAACGACCTTGATGGCCTTTCCTGCAATCTGCCTACGTCGCAATTCATACTCCAAATCTCTCACATCTTGCTCGCATTTGGGGCAAGTTCCCTTGCACTCTCCAGTGAAGTGACATTCTTCTGGTGAATAGGCAATCCCATTAGCATCTGCTATTTGTTTGCGAATGGCTTTGAGAGTGTTGCAAATGTCTCTTCCTCTTGCCATAGTTTATTTTCTTTTATGATTATGTCTCTTTTTGATAACAACAATTTCCCCTGTGAGTCCTCCACTTTCTGTCAAAGTAATGACATTGAGCTTTTCGAGGTTCATTTCAGAGAGTTTGCGTTTTCTTATCGCAGTTAAAAATGCAATAATATAGCCTATTCCAAAACAATTCTATATACTTCATATAGGCCTCTCTTTCTTTGAATTGGTTCTTTTTGAAATAAAAGAATAAATGGCATACTGGATACAAATTGGCAGGAGATTGACTATCCCCAACCAAACAAACACTATGAGGCTCAAAGATAAGGCTGCTCCATTGGTTACAACTAAGGAAATAATACCTATCAAAAGCAACGTCACAAGACTATTCAATATTATTTGTCTTTTCAGCAAAAATTCCTTTCTAACAGATTTAGCCCAAAGCCAAGCAAGCAAAGCCATACTCAAGTTAAACAAGGAAATACAAATCGTAAGCATAATGCCCATAAAATGTCCCAAGTACAAGACCACTGCAGGAATAATATAGGCAACAAATGTAGCCACAAATACTGTGAGCAAATATTTCTTTGTATCTTTATCTCTTAGTTTCATATTACGTTCATTATATTTTTACTCTGTATTGTACACGCACACTTACCGTGTCCACCGCCTCTTGGGAATGGACGCATGAGGCAAATAAACAAAATGCCAATAAACTGAAGAGTATTTTCATAAGCAACAATTCTTTTTATTTACTTCAACTCAAAAGTTGCCATGAAAGGCACCTTCTCACCATCTATGCTATCCTCATAAAAAAAGCGGTAAACGCCTGGTTTGTTGGGAAGAATATCGGGAAAAAGATGGGCAGTAATGGTGCCGCTTTGACCATCGTTTAAAACATGACCGATGGCCGTGAACAAGCAATCGGTGGGCACAACAAACCAATTGCCATCCGCTCCTTGGGCTGTGATGCTATAGGCATCGCCATACACAAATTCCTCGCCACTATAGTTGGTAATCGTGAATCTGATTTCCGTGGTGCCCAATGGATAGGAAGGCTTCTCCGCCTTGAGGGAGATGCCTTGGTAGGTGCTCACGCCTTCCCTGTTGTCGATGATAGGGTCCAACTTGCCCTCAAACCTGATGGCGGGCGAGTTGTAAATCTGCCTACGAAACTCCAGCTGCTTCTCCTTCGTGTTCCAACGGAGCGCAACATCAATGGAGTTGGATCCCATTCCAAATCCAACAACATTTCGCAAGGCCGGGGTCTTGTCTTCCGACAGGAACTTCCGCTCAAGTATCCGCATAATGGCGTTCAGTTCCCTATGCGAATATTTACGCGCCGAAGCCTTGCGATAGGTTCTCTTCTTGCTCTTGACAACTCTCTTTTTGCTAATGGCAACCCTCTTTTTGCCAACAGTTGCCACTTTCTTTTGCTGAATGGCCATTGATGGGTTGCAAGCAGCACAAGTGGTTTGCATTGAAAGGAACATTGTCAATCCTAATATTATTGCATTGAGGAGTTTTGGCTTCAGTCTCATAGTTATCAGCAATTAATAATTTAACATGTAGAGATATGAACTCTTATAGTATATTTCTTTTCAAGGATGAAAATAATTGTCATAAGGAAAAATCACTTTGCCTTATGACAATTATACACAGTTAGAATACTTAAAACAGATATTCTATTTCAACAGACTATCAAAAGTCCTTATTAACGAAATAGGATCTTTATAAAATTCTTTCGTATCTAAATTAGACACAGTTTCTTTCATCACAGGATATGGCTTAAATACAATTTTAAGCAACATTTTCGCACCAATACTACTTCCCATACAATAACCCTTTGCCACATCTTCATTCTTTACCTTAAAATAGAAAACATAGTTTGTGCCTTCCAAATGTAATGTTTTGGTATTTGTTATTGTTGAGATATAGTGTATATAGGCAGACACATTTTCCCCTTCATACACAGGTTTGAGGAATATCGGAGTTTTGTATGGTTTTGGATTTTTGTTCCAAACGCTTGGCAATGATTTTTGCGCCATAAGCGGAACGAACTTTATCCACTTTTTAGATTTTGAATCGTAGTACTTAATGCTCTTTATCTCTGTAGATTTGTATTCTTTCTTTTCTTTAGAGTTGGAATCTTTAGTAACAACGACATCACCATCATCAAGCATAAATAAAGTTTTTGTGACTCCCTTAACCACATTTCCGTTGTTTAAGGTAATTTCAACATTGTCCTGTGCTTGTACCATTACACACAACAAGAGGGCAAGAAACATAAAAAATAGTCTTTTCATACTCATGTTATTTTACGGTTTGACTTAATATCACAAAAATACTATTTTTTTCTTTGCTATCCAGAAAAAACACATTTTTTAACTTATTTATCCGTGCAAATAGTAATATTTAACGCTTGAAACGAAAAATGGTTTATGGAAACTGTTATCTGTTATCTGTTATTTGTTATCTGTACAGCAAAAAAAATCGTTTTTGGAAACTGTCAACTGTAACGCTTGGGGATGATGTTATTGACCTGTCATGTGACATTTTACTCTTGTATAGACTACACCCTTTATCCAAGTCTTCAAAAGAGACATTTGAGATAGTGTTACTTATAAGAAGTTTTTTAACTCGTAGAGAACAAACAGTTGCCCCGGAATCTTTCAAATAAAATAGCTCCTCACCGTTCTCCAATGATTATGATTCGCATAAATCCTTGCATTTCTCCCAATAGGCATCGAATTCCTCTTTGCTAACCAACATATTGGTTTCTATCGAATACAAGTCATATTGCAGGATGATGGACATCGGAGGATTGTGTTTGATGAAATCTTCTGGAAAGCAACCATCTATTTCGACATTAGCTACGCAATAGTTGCCATCCGCAGAAATTGTAATAGCCCTTGATACTCTCACGCAATCAAACTCGCCATAGCAAACCGTGTCGAACACCTTTATCTTGAAATAGAACTTGTATATCAATATTCTATTGTTGCATGGAAGTTGTTTTCTCAGACGGATGCACAAATGAGCCAAGGACAACAAAAAACTTTTCTTGGCATCCTTTGGAGACATTATCAGCGTGAAGTACTTGCCAAGCTGACCTACGGAATGCACTTCAACTTCTGTTTCTGGGGCTTCCTTGGAGACAAGTATCTTGACTTCATTCACCGCCTTGCTCCAAATCTCGACGTAATCAGGAAAAATAAGGTAATAGTAGCTGCTGAAAAAGAACTCCTTCGTCTCAGGCTTGTACTGTATGAAGAAGTTGGCAGAATCAAAAGATTCGGTAAACTTTTCTTCGTGCATGATGTAAGAATCATCGGGCGACTTCTCACAAACCGTACTAAGCATCTTGACTCGCCTCTTGAACCATATTTTGTATCTTTTGGCAAAGAGAACAAAAGCAATCGAGACAACAGCCCAAACGCCAAGTACGACAACACCGATAATATCCGAGCAGATATGAGTGATGACACCTATGCCATATATGATGACAATGCACCATAAAACGACCATTCCAAGTTTAGACATTATTTTTTCTATCATAAAGCTATTCGTTTTTGTGGTTTTTTGAATCCACGATTTTCTGTTATCTATGATACAGGCAGTGCCCTTTTCTGTAGTCTTCGGGAGATAATCTTTTTTTGTTTTCAAACGCCATTTTATAGTCTTTCATATACCATTCCCATGCTTCTTGCATTACATAGTCCTTGTCATATAATATCCAAATTAACCTGTCCCATTCGTAGTTCGAGGCTTTGGGAACCATCGTTACTTTACTTCCTTTTTTACCGCTTGGGCGATTGGCTTTTACTTGATACCTTATATTTCTATAAACGAAATCCGTCCCTTTGGCAACAGCAGTTTTATCTCTCATGTAATCAGAGTATTCTTTTTCTGACATACCAACCAACATTGCTGCATCATATTCAGAAATGGAACTTGTAATAGACGGTGCAACTCCAAAACTTGCTTGCCATTGCAAAGCAATATCTACAAGTTTATCTCTTAGCATTATTTTTTCTTCCATAGTCGTGAAAAATTGAATTTACGAATTTGCAGTTCACAGAAAGTGAGTATTAATGTCTATTTTTCTTTTTGTTGGCATTTTTATTTGCCTCTAACCAAAGCAGGAAAGACAACAGGAAACATATAAGAGCAACATATTTTCCTCTATTTATTCCCGAATCACGACAAAAGACTCTATCAAGTTTCTCATCGTAGAAGAACGTGGTGTTGTTAAACCCAAGCTGTAAACTGTCACTCTTGTTTATGACAGTATCGTATTTTTTACCTTGGTAAATAATGTCTGCCGATGGGTGATGTCTTGAGCCACTTCGCAAATCCAAATTTATTATCTCACAAGCGATATTGCTTTGTGTTGTAGAGATTTTAGTTTCTCTATCAGATACTATAAACATATATGCAGTAAAAAGTCCGACAGCTATGTTTATCATAGCCACAACTATTTTTCTTCCCATAGCTTTCCTTATTTGTCCTTGCGGATTTATAAATTATTGCATTGTTCCATGAGAATTTTATCTATCATAGAACATTTCTTGAAAAAGGGATATGTATGATAAAAGTCCTTCGGGTCAATGGAGTCAGAATCTTGCTCCATCATCCATGCCGAAACGATTAAGACCATCATTTCGTAGTTCGCCTTTTCTTTCTGCCGTGGAGACAATCGTTTCAATGCTTTCCGAAGCCCTTCTATCTTTTGGGGATATTTCCGCAACATTCGGCTTAATCCTTCAGAAAGGGTCTCGTCATACGTCTCATCGGTATGCGACAAGCAATGCCTTATCACCAATATGTAGTCCTGCTCTTCGGAATGTTCTTGGGCAAAGAAATCACCATCTATGATTCGGCTGAGAAATAGGCTGTCGGTATTCGTTTCTTTCTTGCCTTTCAATTCTATCCTTCTTATGCTTTTGTCACAGAAAAGGACTCCATCAGTAGAAGCGTTTAGTGGATAGATATAACATTTTTCTCGCCCTCTTTTAAACAAGTATTTTATATCATAGAAGATTTCGCCAGTCACAGTTAGCGTATCAGCCTCTAATGAAGCAAAGTAAAATTCTTCGATTTTATTTTTGCCAAGTGCTTTGTTACTTTTGGAGATTTCCAATGTGCCAGTGGTGTCATTATCAAATGTAAGTTTTACAGATATTGTTGTGTCAGAAAGTTTCACATCTCCGACATAACAACATATACCTTTTCCAAAAGTAGCTGATTGACATCCCATACTGCATAGAAACAGTATGGTGATGCTTGTCAAAATGATAGCTTTTCTTCTTCCCATAATCACTTTAAACATTACGTTCTTTTTCATTCGTAATAAGTTCTTTCATATCCACAGACAGTAATTGTGCAATTTCAAGAAGTGTGGTAAGGTTAGGTTGAGAGCGGTTGCATACGTAAGCATTGACCGTACTGAAACTTCTTCCCAACTTCTTTGCAAGCCATGTTTGGCTTATCCCTTTGTCCTCTAAGACTGCTCTTATGCGATTTAACTTCATCTTTTTATCGTTTTTATGCTACAAAAATAACGTTTTATTTTGATAATCCATCCAAATCCCTTGAATATCTGCTGTATTCCGTCGTAATTTAGACAAAATAGAAATATAATCTGCAAAAATGGAACTAAGCAATTGATTTCCCAATATGGGAAGATACATATATGCGTTTATGAATATGTTCTTTTTGCCATACTCTTAAAATGACATTACATGAAAATTACTGTTGGTAACTACTCTTTTACCTTTGCAAAGACTAATCTTAATATTTTGTAAAATCACAGCATAAAATGTTGTTTTTCAGAAATTAGATTTAACTTTGCACTCGAAATCAAAGCGTTCTTTGTATATTGCAAAGTTGTGAAAGAAAAAGAATATATCTCGTTTCTAAATCGTTAGCAGTCACATTCTTTAAAATACTCAACTCGCTGATATTCAATGAATAAAAGAATTTACTGTGACTCCCCGAATGCAACATCTTCAATTATCAATCTCCTATTTTGTAGTAAGAGTAATTGTTCAATATATATCAGTTATTTGTCGTAGCTCATATATCCAAATAAAAAGTAAAGCCTCATCTTAGTACACATCGTTGAGAGGAGTGGTGGGATTTATATCTACAAAAATGTGGCTTTAATTCGCCTTCTCCAAATATTTTCTAAGAAACCTGCTTATCGGGTAGAGAATTTTACGCAAAAGTTCTAAATTCCATAAATTTCTCCTAGATAGTCATGGGATATTTAGAAAAATATCGTATCTTTGTCCCCGAATTGAGGCGTTCTTTTCATATTGCAAAATACAGAAACGAGCAGAAGTCCGCTCGTTTCCATATTGTTACCTATATAATATAGGCAAACGCCCAAGTTCTTGATATTCAATCAAAGTCCAATTTAGAGCGAGTTACATTTATTAACACAATTTGCTCCGAACGGCTGCTGAATTTCGGGCCTTATCACCAGGCGAAATTTGGCGGTTACAAAAGAAAGATGTATTTTTGCCCCCGCTTACCGGATAGTCCGGCAAACTAACAATTTAAACACTAAAAGATATGGTAAATTTCAATCTTAAAAATGCTGAGAATCTTTTGGCTGCTAAAGCTAGTACACAACCACTCAACGACTTTCCTGTAGATCAGCTTCCTCTCGGACTCCGTGACTCACTCTCTGGCGTAGCCCCAGAGGCTCGCGTGCCTGCCCTCTTCTCTGCCCTCCCTATTGCCGCAGCCTACGCCGACGGCGTGAAGGCGAAGTATTGCGACGGCAGCGAGACTCCGATGGCACTCATGTCTATCATCATCGGCGAACAGGCTTCGGGTAAGGGCGTATGCCGTAGAATCGAGAGCATCTGGGCGAAGAAGATGGATAAGGATGATGAGTACCCTCGTGAATTAGAGGCCTGGTATCAGCAGAACAAGAACAAGCGTGGCACTGTTGATCCACAGCCATGCATCCGTCATATTGGCGATACAATCTCCAAGGCGGCCCTGATGCGTCGTCAGCTCTGTGCCGACGGCCACACCATGTACATGTTCAGCGAGGAGCTCGGTTCGATGAAGAGCGTGTGGAAAACCTTCGGCGACTACTTCCGTAAGGCGTTCGACCAGAGCGAGGTAGGGCAGGACTATATCACCGCTACCAGCGGCGTAACCCACGCCCAGCTCAACTTCACCGGCTGCTGCACCCAGAATATCTTCCAGAAATTCTTCACCGAGGATAACATCGAGGATGGCTCCTCTTCCCGCATGATGCTCGCCAAGATGCCCGATACATCCTTTGCACCCCTCAGTCAGCACCACGGCTATACCGAGGAGGAGCAGGACAACATCCTCAAGGCAGTGAATCTGCTGGAGCGTAGTCACGGCGTGATGGAGCTGCCCCGTATATGCGAGGAGTTCTGCCAATGGCTCGAAGCAAAGAGACTGCTCGCCCTGGCGAATGCCGACCGTGTGATGGATGTGTACCGTCGCCGCTCCGCCGTCATCGGCTTCCGTTGTGGCGTCATCTTCCACATCTTGGAACAGACCGAAGAGGAGACTGATGCCTGCATCCGTTTTGCCAAGGCTGTGGCCGACTACGTGCTCGCCATGCAGATGGAGATGTTTGGCTTGCGCCTCGACAAGCAGCAGCAGGACAACGAGACAATCCCAGTCTATAAGTCTCGTAACACCCTGCTCTTTGCCCAGCTCCCTGAGCAGTTCACCCTCTTCGATGCCAGACGTGAGCGTGGCGACGGAGCCAGTCGTGAAACCATCCGTAAGATGATAAGCCGCTGGACCAAGCGTGGTCTCTGCAAGAAGCTGAAAAGTGGCGACACCGAAATCTGGCAGAAGCTTACCATTTCAGCATAAAGTATCTTGAATCTCCTAAAACAGTCAATCCCCCATCACGCAGCCAAAGCGTGGTGGGGGATTACTGTTTCTGATGGAGAGAAAAACATAAAGTTTCATAAATTATACCCTTGGGTATAATACCTTTGGGTATAATTTTGTAACTCACACTCAATCAATATATTAAACCCACAAATAAGATACAGTACCAGTATGATACTAACGCAAAAAATGAATATTAAAAAACTCACCACTTCCACTTCACCTGTACCTCCAGATCCATCTGATGAGAATCGGCGATTTCCTGCAAGCCGGAAGAGATGTGGGTGCGGTCGAAATAATCGGTGCTGCCCAGCTTTGCGATTACAAGCAGATGATGGCTGATCTCCGAACGCGCCACCAGGGCATAGCGGATGCCCTCGCCAAAGTAACTGCCAAAACTCATCTGATAGAGCAAGCCCGGCTCATAGGCATAGATGCGACTGGCAAAATCCTGGGTGTGAAAATAGCCGAAACTGCCCTGCAGCCTCAGCCACCGCCAATGATATCCGATGTTTTCATTCAGCAGATAACCGCTGCTGGAAGCATTCCCGATACCGCTGCCCGCATTCCCTTCGCGGTACTTCGTATAGTCCACACTCGTCTTGGAACTCCAGTTTTTCATGGTAACACTGGCATAGAAACGGAGACGACCGGTAGCGTTTCCCGCCTTTTCCTTATAGCGGACCCGGGCTCCCAGTGTCCAGGAACGGGAAGGAAGATAGAGGATTTTCAGCAGATGATCCCAGCTCTGCGTACTCTGGCGGGTATGATACTTAGGCCAGGCAAAATAGGCAAAGTCGCTATAGGCGGTAAGGGTCCAGCGACTGCCTGGCGACCACGTAGCCCCCACATACACGCCGTTTTCATCCTGCACGCTGCTTCCCTCGGCAAAGCTGTTGCTGAATAGGGAATAGTATCTGGCAGAATAGAACCGTTGCACAGCCGTGAGCGAGAAATGGTCGGAAAACTGATAAGAAGCAGCATTGAGCGTGGCGACGGCTCCACAATCACCCGTTGCCGTTTCGCCACCTATCGTCCAGCGATGGGAAATATAGCCATAATCTACACTCACATTCCAGAAGGCATCACCTTCGGGAGCAAACCGCTTGTACAACTGCACCTTTTCTGGCATCAGCGGAAGGGAGAACGAGGTATAGAAGCCGGTGGCTCCAATATGCCAGCCCTGATGGCGATAGTTGATGTTGCCACCCACCAGCATATTGGAAGCTATATCCTGCTTGGCTATCTCCTTGCGTGTACGGTGCAGACCGGTCTTGAGAATGGTCTTGATGCCCCCTTCATCACTCAGCGTGGCATCTATCTTGCGATAAGAGAGGAATCCGGTAAGATCAAGTCCCTTCAGCAAGGTATAGGTGGCTGCCGCTCCCTGCAGATAGTTGGCAGAAGAGCGGGAGGAATGAACCTTGATCTGGCTGGTGGTTCTGCCCAGCGAGGACAGCACCGAGAGCTTGCCGAAGCTGAAGTCGTTGTTGAGAATCAGTCCCATTCCCTCGTGCAGCCGATACCTGCCCAGGGTGATATTCTTCCATCTTCCCAGTTTCCTGACTTGCAGATAGAAGGAATAGAAATCATATCCCAGGTTGTTCCTGCCGCTTCCGAAAGGTTCGCCCGCATCCTGAGCGCCAACAAATCCCATCTTCACATAGTCGCCATACCTGAACTGATAGCGCACCCCGTGCTTATACTTATATCCCAGGTATCCATCGGTTCCCTTGCCATCGCCCTTGCGCTCATAGAAAGGCACTTTCACCATTCCCATCACCTCGTGCTTGCCATACTTCAGGATATTCTTCAGGCTCGGGAACTGCTGGCGGGGAGTCTCGTCGGCTACATAGAAGAAACAGTTCATCAACTGCCGCTGATACCAGCTGATACTAGGGATGAGAGCCAGTTCTGCCATCGTCTTCATCCCATGATAGCGATAGAGATATGCCTGGATATCCTCTACCTGCGAAGGGGTGAGGAAAGGCAGATGCTCCATCTCTTCGCGGGTAGCCGTATTCAGATTCAGCGGATGCTGCGCCAGCTCCTCCAGTTCCTCCTCATAATCCTCCCAGGCGGTCTGTTCAAAATCCTCCATCTCCGAGAGTTCCATCAGATATTCCTGCCAAGGACGCGAAGAGACATGCTTCTCCCTATCTTCTTCCAATCGGGAAGAGGAGTCCTGGGCACAAACAGAAGGGACATAGAATAACTGGGAGCTGCCTATGAGAAACAGTTTCAACAAAAAGCGGATGATAGGTTGCCAATACTTCATAGACAGGCAAAAGAATTATTAAATTTCCACAAAGATACTGCGAAATTCTGAAAATGAGTAAGAAAAGAGTAACTTTCTTTCTCTAAATGGGAAATTATCTGTAATTTTGCGGCATAATTAGGAATAGAAGAGGATTACACCTCTTTATATATATAAGAGATGCTCCGGACAGGGGGCGGATTATTAAAATTGGATCAAGAAGATTTTTATGAAACAGAAGATATTCTTTTTGCTGGCGATGCTCTTCTGCAT
Organism: Prevotella sp.; assembly: GCA_022741625.1. GTDB lineage: Bacteria > Bacteroidota > Bacteroidia > Bacteroidales > Bacteroidaceae > Prevotella. The sequence goes on from JAIINY010000051.1 coordinate 13,647, forward strand.
CACGCTGCAGACAATGGCACAGACGGATGACGACAAGCCTGAAAACAAGGAAGTCGATATGGATGCTCCTACCTTCGAACCGATGGTGAAAGTAGGAAAGGTGCTGCTCGATCACGACAGCATACAGTATGTACAGGTGAACAACGTGTATGTTTATCCACAGCCGGTGTTCAAGAACGCCAAAGAAAGAATGGCGTACAACCGTCTGGTATATAACATCAAGAAAGTTCTGCCGATAGCCAAGGAGGTGAGAAGGATCATCATCGAAACGGGTGACTATCTGGAAACCCTGCCCAACAAGAAGGCGAAGGATGCGCACATGAAGCTGGTGGAGAAAAGCATCAAGCAGGAATATACACCGAGAATGAAGAAACTCACCTATGCACAGGGCAAGCTCTGCATCAAACTGGTGTATCGTGAGTGCAATTCGTCCTCCTATCATCTTATCCAGGCATTCCTCGGTCCTATCCGTGCCGGCTTCTACCAGGCTTTCGCCGCCCTCTTCGGTGCCAGCCTCAACAAGAAGTACGACCCGAACGGAGTGGATAGGCTCACGGAAAGAGTGGTGAGACAGGTAGAATCAGGACAGATATAATCATACTCCTTATTAAGAAAACCGAATCGGCTAACCCCGTATTGTGAGGCATGAAACTTTTGCCTATCTTTCTACAAAACAAAAATGATTTCGACCTGTATGGTTGAAATAGTCTTATATCTCCTCGCAAGCCACCATTTCCGCTCCACGGTAGATGACTACCAGCTTGTGGAGCTTTGTGGTCTTTACCGCCTCTCTGACCATATCACTTTCCGCATAGCGGGAGATTTGAGCTGAAGCCTCCTTGAAGAGCTTTTTCACTTGCTCATCTGAGGTTTGGCTCTTGCAATATTTCAACTCGATGATATATGAATCCACCATATCCTTGTAGATGTCACAGAGCGGAGAGAGGAAGATGTCGGCATAGCCGCCGTCATTGTCCAGCTCGGAGATAGGGCGATAGAACTTGTTCTGGCTCGTCATCGCCAAGGTGAAGCCATGCACGAAAGCCTCTCCCTTCTGCTTGTCTCGCTGTGAGGAGTACTTCTTCAGGCAGTCGGCGATATATTCAAAGTATGGCTTGTATTCTCCATGATAAGCCAGTTTGCTCTCCAGTTTACCCTTGCTATATCTATCATATACCAAGTCGTTCTCCTTGTAGGTGTCGAGCAGGTAGGTGTACATCTGGTCTCGCACCACCTCATTCGGGATGATGAACTTGGTCTCACCATCATAAGTTCCGTCTATCGTTACCATACCGAAATAGAACAGCAGGCTGAGGAAGTTGTCTGGGTCGTTGATTCGCTCGGCAGGGAAGTTCTCGTTGAGCGTGCCTATCACGAATCCCTGGGTCACC
>JAIINY010000368.1:0-2268 GCA_022741625.1 Prevotella sp.
ATTTCTTTTTGTAACAAGCGAATAAAAATGCATTTATTTTGCTAAACTTTGCTAATACCTCTTTATTAACAATTATTTTCCGTATCTTTGCAGCCGACAAAGTGACAAAATGTAAAGAAACAAAGAAAATGGCAACACCAAAGATTCTCATCATTTACACGGGAGGTACCATCGGCATGGGAAAAGACCCGGTGACAGGCGTGCTGGAACCGCTCGACTTCAACCATCTCGTCTCATCCATGCCCGAGTTCAAACTCATCCAGGCAGAAATCGACGTGCGAAAATTCGACCCACCCATCGACTCCAGCGACATGGACCCGATGAGATGGGCAGAAATCGTGAGCATGATAGCCAACAACTATAATAACTACGACGGATTCGTGATCCTGCACGGCACGGATACGATGGGTTACACATCATCGGCCCTGAGCTTCATGCTTGAGAACCTGACCAAACCGGTAATCCTGACCGGTAGTCAGCTGCCTATCGGTGAACTGCGTACCGACGGCAAGGAGAATCTGATGACAGCCATCGAGATTGCATCGGCAAAGAACGAGAACGGAAGGCCAATGGTGCCGGAGGTGTGCATTTTCTTCAACGGTAAGCTGATCAGAGGCAACCGCGCCATCAAGATCAATGCTGAGGGATTCCACGCCTTCGACTCGTTCAACTATCCGCACCTCTGCGACGTGGGCATCAATTTCCAGTATCACAAACACCACATCCTCACTCCGCATTACGACAAGCCAATGGTTCCCCATCTGAGACTCGACCCGAATGTGATCGTGTTCAGTCTCTTCCCGGGCATCCAGGACAACATCGTGCGCCACGTGCTGGAATCACCAGATCTGCGAGGCATCGTTATGCGTACCTTCGGCTCGGGTAATGCCCCTCATGCCCCATGGATCATACGACTGCTGGGTGAAGCTGCTCACCGAGGAGTGAACATCGTGAACATCAGCCAGTGCCTGACGGGTAGCGTGGAGATGGAGAGATACGGCGCCGGATTCCAGTTGAAGACAGCTCACGTAATCAGCGGCCACGACTCTACGGTAGAGGCGATGGTAACGAAGATGATGTATCTGCAAGGCAGATTTGATGACAACCGCAAGGTAAGGGAGATGCTGAAAAAATCGCTTGCCGGCGAGATTACGGTATAAACAGGGATTACGGTATTAATTCATACCACTTATGAAGTGTAGAATATAATTCTATCATCAAAGAGCACTTACCTTTTCTGAAGTTAGGTGCTCTTTTTCAATCAGTTACGAGAAATGTGCATGTTTTTGCAGATAATATTCCGTTTTAGTTTAAAAAAGTTTAATTTCGAGAAGTTTTTGGGCTAAAAGAATGATGCGTACCGATATTTTTCTTATCTTTGCATTGAGAAAAGTTGCTCTCGGCAATCAGAAAACAAGATTTCATTGCAATCGATTGCACTTTCCCTATCGCAAAAAACAGTTAAAAATAAGACTATAAACAATAAGATACGAAAAAGACGAAATCAACAAAACCTTTTAATTATGCAGAGTAAAGCAAAAAAGTACGGTGAGTATGTAGAGATTACAGCTCCTGTAGAAAGAACGACATCAGAAGAGTATCCAACTTTATTGGGCGGAGAAATCTGGTACAACTAAGATTCAAGTAAAAGTATATTATCGGAAAGCCAAACTCCAGGATATCTCCCGGAAAAGCTAGAATCCAATAGTAGAAAAGAAACGAGAATTTTGGTTCAATCAATCATTTGGTACGGCTATCCTGGATAGCATGTACAGCAAGAAAACGTTAAGAGTGAAATTAAGGAAGCGCCAAGATCTATCCCTTGCAGGTTTGTTATCTCGCAGCTAGATAAGTTTCTACGATTTCGTTTACCTCGACTCTTAACAAAACAATATAGGCTCAACCCTCGACTGAAGAATCGGAGATTGAGCCTTTATCGTATCTATATCCGTGGGATTAGTGCTTGCCGCAGCAGCCACCCTCTCCGTGATGATGCTCGTGCTTGATGCCGCCTTCTACAGCCTGATGCTGGTCGCGGAGCAGATCGTTCACGGTCTTCACTGGGTTGAATGTGCCGAGAGGAACCTCTACGAATACGGTGTTCCAGTCGCTCATCGCACCATTCCAGAGACCTGGCAACTCCAAGGCCTTCAAGTCCTTACCGTTCTTGCTCTTGCTAGAGATGAAACCGGTAGATGGATCTACGAACTTAGGAAGATCGAAGGCATTGCCCTGGTAATCCTTGGTTGCACAAACGAGATCTACCGG
>JAIINY010000369.1:0-2250 GCA_022741625.1 Prevotella sp.
TATTTATATATATAAATATATAATATAAAAAATATACTTTCAATTTGTAACTAAATTCTAGGTGTAGGGGTCTAGAAAGAAACTGAGTAATTGAGTAACTGAGTAATTGAGTCAAATCGAGCCAAATTCTGAAGTGCCATCATCAAGAAGATTTTTTTCGTAGTTTATCTATATCTTGTCAATAAATCAGATAGCCGTATCAATTATGCGGTTCGGAGTAGGAGAGGGCATCAACCAACTTTTTTCCAACTTTCTCAGAAAAACTCTTGCTTGTTTCAAAAGAAAATCGTACCTTTGCTTCATCAAAAGAAACATTAATAACATAGGGATTATGAAGCAGGTAGAAGAAAGATATATCAGTTTGTTGACCGATTTCGGTTTCAAGCGAATTTTCGGATCAGCTCCCAACAAGGATCTGCTGATCTGTTTCCTCAACAGCTTGTTTAATGGCAGACAAGTTGTTAAGGACGTGAAGTATCTGAATCCGGAGAACGTGGGCGATATCTATACCGACAGAAAAGCAATTTTCGATGTATATTGCGAAGGAGAAAACGGCGAGAAGTTTATCGTGGAAATGCAGAATGCATACCAGACTTACTTCAAGGATCGTGCCCTGTTCTATTCCGCCTTCCCGATTCGAGAGCAGGCTCCTAAGGGTAGTGAATGGGACTTCAAGCTCAACCATGTTTATACGATTGCCCTGCTCAATTTCAACATGAACGAGGAAGCCTTCAATAAGGAGGAAATCCGACATCACGTACAGCTATGCGATACTGCCACGCACAAGATATTCTACGATAAGCTGGAATTTATCTATGTAGAAATCGCCAAGTTCAACAAGTCGCTTGACGAATTGGAAACGCTCTACGACAAGTGGCTCTATGCCCTGAAGAATCTCTACAAGCTCACCCAGCGTCCTAAGGCCTTATGCGACAAGGTCTTCGACCGCCTCTTCGAAGAAGCCGAGATTGCAAGATTCACTCCGCAGGAGCAGCGGGAGTATGAAGCCAGCAAGATGGCATATCGCGATATCAAGAATTCGATTGATACCGCTAAGAGAGAAGGAAAAGAAGAAGGACTGGCTGAAGGAATGGAGAAGGGCTTGGCTGAAGGAATGGAGAAAGGCTTGGCTGAAGGAATGGAGAGGGGTATGACCCAGCGTAGCCTTGAAATAGCCAGGAAGATGCTGGCAAATGGTATGGATGCTGCTACTGTAATGGAGATAACCGGGCTGTCGGCTGAGCAGCTGGAGTTAAAATAGTAGAATGATAATATAAATAGTCTTTCCCGAAAGAGTAACAACATAACAATAAGGAACGCAAGCCCCGCCTAGCAGAGTACAACGCTCTCGCTAGACGGGGCTTTTGCATATACTTAAAAACCATAATAATATGAATGAAGAAGAACAAAAACCAAAAAGCAACCAGTGGGCTCCTGATGATGAGGGAGCCAAGAACTTTGTAAACCAGCCGGGCTATCAAAAAGGAGCCATGGGTATGGTTAACCTGATCGTTGATGTAATGAATGATACTCATGAATATAAAGAGGCGATGTTCTGCAAACATTTACTGATGGAATGCAGTCGCAAGCATCATCTTGATTTAGAAGAGCAGATAGAACGTGTGGTGGCACATGCTCAGGACATAGATGAGTTTGGAAAGTATATGAAAGCCAAGAAAGGCGAATTGAACCCCAAGCGTATATCTGAGCAGAAGTTTGCTTATGCCATCGACCAGCTGATGGAGTCTGTAGATGAATCAGGCAAGTACATATTCAAGATTCAGCGCCACTGGATTGCCGTGTTCAGAGTAGCCGTAGATTTGCATTTTATAGGAGAGAATGACTATAAAGGCTTCTGCAAATGGATAGATACGATTCACCCGGGAGCATTCAGAGTGAAACTGACGCAGGGTGATCTGAAGCAGATTAGTAACTCAGATTGTTATATGAAACCATTCGATAAATGGGGATATGCTCCGATGGGAAACGTGAAGAAAGAACCTTATATCGCGATGACCCATGTGGTGGTTTGCTTCAGAAATCTGTTGGGAATCGACGAAAAAATTGCTTGAAAACGGCTCAGAAATAACCCTCGTCATAACTTTATAACCCTCGAAATAACCGCAGGGTTATTTGCTTGGTCAGTATCGGATTTCGCCGTACCTTTGCCTCGCAATCAGATGATAAAGTCTGGTTGCGGGGCTTTTCTGTATATGGAAAACCGGTACCATTTCCTGGTACGGAATTTAG
>JAIINY010000052.1:0-14800 GCA_022741625.1 Prevotella sp.
CGGAGGGCGAAGTTGTTTGCCCATGTTGACTCCCAACCCAATTCCTCGTTACCACTCTGTGATGGATAGAAACCGGCAGTATCATCGTAGTTGGCACCACCAGAAACCAAAGCCAGGTGATAATAGTTTGGAATCTCAGAGTTACCCGATGTACCTGTACTTACGGCAAGCTGAGCAGAGCTGAGCCACTTTACATCCTTCAGCCAATCGGTAGATTTCACATTGTACATGAAACCGAGTGACCAGAAGGTACCCCAGCGATGATCCTTACCAAAACGTGAAGAAGCATCGGTACGCAGAGAGAAGTCAGCGTAGTAAAGCTCCTTGTAGTTGTACTCGCCACGCATGAAGAACGAGAGGTAAGAGTAGTCTGAAGATGAATCTGCCCAACGGCTGGCACGTGTACCAGAAGATACGTTGGTCAGGAGATCACTGGTCTGACCCTTGGAATAAACCTGGAATCCCTCTGAATGATAGCTTACTGCCTCCTGACCCAACATCACGTTGAACGCATGGATATCGTTCAGACTGAAGCGATAGTTGGCGGTGGTAGTCTCTGTCAGGTTGATGGCGTCGCTGCTCTGTCGTGCCGCAGTACCCTGACCATTATTGGAAGAGAGACTTGGGAATGACTGCAGGAAGGCTGTAGAGTGAGTGAAATCGGCACCAAACTGGGTGCGGATAGTCAGATTCTCTATCGGATAAACCTCGGCATACATGGTAGAGAGCACCTTGTACTTCTTATTCCTGATAGGATTCTTGCCCATATAGACGATAGGGTTCTCACTGGTTCCAGCCCAGTTGCCTGCTGCAAGCGAAGCCAGACTGCCATCCTTGGCGTATGGATTCCAGTAAGGCAACATAAAGCGGCATGCAGAAATAGGAGTCACGGTGGTATAGCTACCATCATCAGCCTGCTGAGCCTCCTCGTAAGCCGCCATGGTATTGGTACCTACCTTCAGCCACTTGCTGGCCTTGACATCAGCATTGGTGCGGATGTTGTAACGGCGGAAGGTTGAATTCTGCGCAATACCATCCTGGTCGTAGAAGCCACCCGAAACATAATAATTCAAACGGTCGGTAGCACGGTTGATAGAGAGTTCATAGCTCTGGAGAGGAGCACGGTCGTTGAACACCTCATCCAGCCAGTTGACATTCACCTTTGAAAGGAGATTGTAATCCTTACCGGCATCCAAGCCTACTTCCTTTTCAAACTGGATACGCTCGTCGGTATTCATCATCTTCCAGCTACTCTGAGCCAGTTCAGAAGAACCATACTGTGCGCGGAGCGTGATCTTCGCCTTGTCCATCGACAAACCTCGCTTCGATGTAATCACCACCACACCATTTGCCGCACGGGCACCATAGATAGAGGTAGAAGAGGCGTCTTTCAATACCGAGATACTCTCGATGTCGTTAGGACTCAAGGTGTTGAAATCGGAGCTGGAGATAGGCACACCGTCCAGAATAAAGAGAGGAGCCTTACCAGAGTTGATGGAGTTGGTACCACGGATCTGGAAAGTGGCAGCCTTGCTTGGCTCACCCGAAGAGGCGATGACCTGCAAACCTGTACTCTGTCCCTGCAAAGCCTGGTCGAAGCTAGCTGCTGGAACATTCTCAATCTTTTCTGCCTTCACAGCAGACACGGAACCCGCAATGGTTCCCTTCTTTCGCACACCATACGCCACAACGACAACCTCGTCCATCATCTTTGAATCAGGAGCAAGGGTGATGTTGAGCGTGTTTGTCTGCTCTTTGACTACATGCTTCTGGGTCAGACATCCGACATACGAATATGCCAGTGTAGCTTTCGAAGCCCCTTTAATTTCGATGATATAGTTACCGTCAATATCGGTGACCACACCATTTGATGTACCCTCTTGCTTAATCGTCACACCAATCATCGGTTCGTTGTCCTCAGCAGACACAACGGTACCTTTGACGCGGAAACTCTGCGCCAATACGGATTGGATAGACAACAATACAAGAGAGACAAGTAAAAGAGTTAATCTTCTCATCCTTGTTTCTTAATTGTTTACTAAAAATTGATACTTATTTTTTTTCTTTCTTGTACATAAATCAATTACTGCATCCCATCTTGAGGTGTTTCGCTCAATACCTCTTTCAGTTTAGACCAATAGTGCTTGATAGTCCACGCATGGACCTGTACTTCGATTCAAGGTGCAAAATTACTAATTTTTAATAACTTAAGCAAGAATTAAAACATAAAATAACGAATTTTGCCTAAAATCATAACATTTTTCTGTAAAGTTATGATTTTAGGCAACATTTTCACTCCTAACTGCGCATAAACTCGGTAGGGGTCATTCCAAAAGCCTTGGAGAAACACTTGGAGAAATAACTGCTGTTAGAGAAGCCTACGGTGTACATTACCTCCGACACGCTGAACTTGCCCGCCTTCAATAATTTTGCCGCCTTCTGCATTCTCATATCACGGATATACTCCACCGGAGTCTGACCCGTAAGTGCCTTCAGCTTGCGGTAAAGCTGCTTGTTTCCCATGCCCATCTTCTCCTGAAGCACCGACACGTTAAAGTCGGAATCCACCATATTCTCCTCTATCATCTCCCGAATCTGGTTGAGCAGTTTCTTATCCATCTCATCCATCTCAACTTCCGGAGCCTGAGGAGCATGGAGATCTACAATCATTGCCGACTCTGATTCGCTGCCGGAAGCATTCACATCGAGATTAGAAACTACCAGATGATTCACTTCCTCGAACGAATGGTGAGCAGCGGCATTCTTCAGGTCATCGGCAAGGCCGGCATAGAACTGCATACGCGCCTGCACCTGATCCAGGATTTCCTCCTTCTGCTTTTTCGCCTCCTTCAACTGCTTTCTTACGAAATGAGCATGGATGCCCCAGGCTATACCCACAATCAGGAGGGTAAGATAGAACAGCTTGCACCAGATGGTGAGATACCATGGTGGAAGAACGGAGATTTCGAGCTGATAAACTTCATCTCCGATATTTCCCTCGCCATCCACCACATGCACGGTGAGATGATAATCGCCATACGACAATCCATTGTAAGTGATGTCAAGATTGCCCTTGTCCAGATAATGCCACTCGTGGTCGCTACCCTCCAGACGATAGGCATAGACGGCGGTAGGATGATCGGCAAAAGGCAAATCAGACAGCTGGAGCGTGAAGTTGTTCTCATCATGCGCCAGAACCAGCGTCTTCAGGCCCACTGGCGAAACACCCGGTGTTCCTTCAATGTTCTCATCGAGCAAGGCATCCTGGGTCTGTCTGCCATTCACCACGATACCCGCCAGGAGCAGCTGCGCCTTGTCGTCCTTCGGCATGGTAAGGTCGGCACGGATGGAGATGAAGCCATCATTACCTCCCATCACCACTTCATGGTTCAGCTTGGAATAATAGATATTGTTCGGACTCTCCATCGGAATGAAGAATCGGAAACTGTTGTTCTCAGGATCCAGCACGCTGCAGGCATTGCCTGCCACCACCCAGATCTTGTCTGCCACATCGCACATGGAGACCACCTTTCCACCGATCTTCCATTCCTTGCTTTCCAGTTCCTTGCCCTTCATCGGCAGGTTCACTATAAAGCACTTCACGCTGGCATTGTATCCTACCCACACATTGCCGTTGTCAGATTTCATCAGATAATTGATGGCAGCAGTGCCAGGGATATGTGAGATGCGAAGCGTACGGGTATCGATACGGTCAAGATGATTATAAGAGGATGCCCAGACCATTCCCTTGCCATCGAGTACCAGCTGACCGATGTGCAGACCCGAGAGGGCGTTCTTTCCCTTGTCTGAGAAATGATAATCCGCCACACAGGTGGCAGTAGCTGCTGATGAGAGCGAGATGGCTGCCAGAAGGCGCTGCTTGTCCAGCACGAAGACGCCACCCTGATAAGATGCCATCCACATCCTGCCCTTCTGATCCTGAAGAATATCATAAGCCCAGGCAGTAGAATACTTGCCGGTCTTGTCATAGACGATGAAGTTGAGCAACTTTCCCGTACTCTTCTGATAGAGGTTGATACCGTGGTCTGTACAGATCCATACATCCCCCTCCTTATCTTCATAAATCTTGCGCACACGGTTGTGAGCAAGAGGAGCCGAAGGATTGTTCTGCTTATACCATACCACATTCTGATATTCAGAAGCTGCACCCTGCACGCGCACTCCCTCTGCATAGTGAATCAAGCCGTTGGTTCCGCCCATCCACCAGTCGCCGCTGCGGGTCTGAAGGATAGCATGCAGACAATTGCCCTCGCCCGAGAAGGTAATCTTATCGAGCGAAGTGAAGCGATAGTAGGTATGGGTAGATAAACGGGAAAGTCCGTGATCGGTACCAATCCACACATTCTGCCACTTATCCACATAACAGGACCATACGATATTGTTGGGGATGGTTGCCTCATTGCGCGAGTCGTGAACGAAATGTTCCAGACTGTTGTTCATCGCCATGCGATAAAGTCCATTATCAGTACCTATATAGAGATTGCCATCCTGGTCTTCGTCCAGACACTTCACGGAGTTTCCATCCAGCGCCGCAATCTTGGAGAAGTTCTGCAAAGCCTGGTCGGCGCAGTACAAGGCTCCCTCGGTACCTATCCAGTAACAGTGGCGCTTGGCATCGTAAGCCAGGGCATTCACCAACGGCTGTGCTCCGGGAGTCAGGAGAATCTGGCGCTGGTTGAGACGGAGACCGGAGAGAGAACCCACCAGAAGTCCCTTCTGTGTATGCAGGATAGCATACACATCGTTGCCAAAGGCATCTTTCCTGCCCTTCATATCAAGCACTCGCAACTCCTTCACCGCCTTTTTCCTGCCCTTGTCTCCATCAGATTCCATCGCTGGCGCAGAAGCATAGATTCCCTTCTGCGTATCAAACTTCAGCATTCCATTGCCCGTAGCCAGATAGAGCATGCTACCCTCGAAGCCGAGCGCATTGATGCTGACATGACTAAAGGTATGGGAAGCAAAATGGCGATAGTCGTGATAGCCATCATAACTGTAGAGACCATTGTCGGTACCCAGCCAGACTACTCCTGATGTATCTTGGGTAATGGCATAGACTGCCTGAGCACCATCCAGGGTGGTGTTGACGAAACGTTGCGCATGGAGCGCTATGGATATAAAAAGCATAGCTATCGCCATGCTGACTCTAGATAAAGCGGTTAGTGATTTGTTCATAGCTGCAAAAATACACATTATTCACGACAATGCCAAATATTATTAGAGAAAAATAACTATAGAATAAGGAGAAGTTGTTGAAAGTATAGAGTGAAGTTGTTGAAAGGACAGGGAGAAGTTGTTGATAGAATAGGAAGAAATTGTTGCTGCCATTAGAAGAAATCTCCGTTCAATACTGCTGAACGTATGTTCAACAGTGCTGAACACACATTCAACAGTGCTGAACACACATTCAACGTCGCTGAACGAAGAATTCCCCTAGGGGTAAGAACTTCTACTCCTAGGGGAATCTATATTTATCATTAATAAGTCTGCTTTATATTGCCTGCAGCGTAAGCGACTTTTCCATATTGCGCTTGCCATCCTTTACGGTGAGGATGATGTCGCCCTTCTGTGCCTTGCTCTGAATAACAATAACGAGTTTGCCAGAGAAGAGTCGCATGTGTGGCTGAGTGAAGGAATCGAGCGAAGTAGCATCACCGTTGCATGCTGCCTTGAAGGTTCCGGCACCCTTTACCTCGAAGGTAAGTTCATCATCGGCGAGCGGGCACTCGTTGCCGTCCTTGTCCAGGAGGCTCACGGTGATGAAAGCTAGATCGTTGCCATCGGCATTCAGAAGCAGGTTGTGCTCATCGGTGCAGCCTTCTACCATGCAGGCGATAGGCTCATGGTCTGGAGTCTCCACGCTGAACTTCATCTGCACTGGTTCTCCGGCTGTACGCTTCACGTCCTCACCTACCTTGTCGCCATACTGATTGTAGGTAACCACGCGAATCTCGCCTGGTTCATACTTCACATTGTTCCAGCGGAGGCGATAGCGGTCCAGACGGCTTGACTTATCCTTACGAACTCTGCCCTGACTCTTGCCATTCACGAAAAGTTCGCCTTCCACACCATCGGTGTAGCAATATACTGGGGTAACCTGTCCTTCCCTGCCCTTCCAGTTCCAGTGAGGAAGAAGATGGGTGGTGTGCTGATGCTCGTTCCAGCGGGCACGATACATATAATACCGATCCTTTGGAAGTCCGGCAAGGTCGCAGATACCAAAGTAGCTGCTGCGGCTTGGCCAGTAAGTATCGTAAGGAGTCGGCTCGCCCAGATAGTCATAGCCCGTCCACACGAACTCTCCGATTACCCAACTGTAATCATCCTGCATCTTCCAGTCATCATCCGGAAGATTACTCCAGGAGCAATACTCCGTGTCATAGCTGGAGCACTGGCCATCGGCGTATGGATTGTTGTCGCTGGCACGCACCTGAACCGGGAACTTATACACGCCACGGGAGCTGACGGTAGATGCCGTCTCTGAACCCAGGAGGAATCCCTGAGGCAACTGTTCGATGTTCTTATAATATTTATGTACGCGATAGTTGAAGCCCGGAACGTCCATTACCTGGGCAAATCCACTCTTCAGGGCAGCCTCAGCCTGGTCCATACCCTGGGTTACAGGGCGGGATGGATCGTACTGATGACAGATATCCTGCAGATGCTTGGCAATCTCCATACCCTCCTTGCTCCATTGCTCAGGAATCTCGTTACCGATACTCCACATAATGATGCTAGGATGGTTGCGATGATGCTTCACCAGATTGGTCATATCCCTGTCGCTCCACTCCTTGAAGAACTTGGCGTAGCCATTCTTGCACTTAGGATAAATCCACATATCGAAGCTCTCTGCCATTACCATCATACCGAGTGAGTCGCAGATTTCCATCTGCATGGTAGAAGGCATGTTGTGGGCGGTACGGATGGCGTCGCAGCCCATCTCCTTCATCGTCTTGATCTGACGGATGAGTGCTGCCTTGTTTTCAGCAGCTCCCAACGGGCCGAGGTCGTGGTGTAGGCAGACACCCTTGATCTTGCGGGTGATGCCATTGAGCTGGAAACCATTATTCCTAGATACCGAGATGGTACGGATACCGGTCTTCAGCGTCTGGACATCAGCCACCTTCTTGCCTTCATATCGGGTTAACTTCACCTGATAGAGATAAGGAGATTCCGGAGACCAGAGCTGAGGATTCGCCACCTTCAGGGTAGTCTTGATGGCTGGGGTGGCACCAGAGATAGTCTGCTCGGCAACCTTTGTACCAGCCTCATCGAGCAAGGCGATGACTGTCTTGCCCGATTTTCCTATCTTTCCTTCCAAGAGAGCATTCACTTCTACTTCTGCCTCCTGCTTATCAGCTTTCAGGGTACGCACGAAGGTATCCCAGGTAGAGAAGTTCTCGTTACCGTAAAGTTCCACGGAAACCGGACGGTAAAGACCGCCACCTGGATACCATCGGCTGCTTTCCTCTACATTGTTGAGATGAACCTCTACGAGATTCTTCTTTCCGCCAAACTGCACGTAAGGAGTGATGTCGATGCGGAAGGCATTGTAGCCGTAAGCCCATCTGCCAGCCTCCTTGCCATTCACGCTCACCACAGGCTGACTCATCGCCCCATCAAATACGAGGACGGCACGCTTGTAGCCCTTCGGCAACTGAAGATTCATCTTATACATACCCTCTCCAATCCAAGGGAGAGCCCCAGAGCGTCCCGACTTCTCGGTTTTCTCCTTTTCGCCATTCTGCTCGATAGCCACCATCTGCAGATCCCATTTCTTATCGAAAGGACCCGCGATAGCCCAGTCGTGAGGCACGGCTACCTGAGACCACGATTTGCCATCGCGGGAGAAATCCCACGATGGCAAATTAATGACTTTTCTGCTCTGTGCCTGGCACATGGTAGAGAGCGCCAGGGCGAGAGACACGAAAGTAATGCTTCTCTTGATCATATCTTTTTCTTCTAAGTTAGTACAATATTCCATTTTAAAATTCGCTTCTATCGCTCCCAGAGGAAACGAAGAAAGCTAACTTACCCGATTACTTGAAAGCATCGAGTGCAGCAGTTGGCTTGCCACTGTTGTCGAAGGCTCCTTTGTCGTAGCCGTTCCAGCCGCTGTTGCACTCAGGCTCCCAGTAGAACACGCCCTCGCAGGTAGAGATTGCCTTGCAGCCATCCACCATCTTCTTGAGGAATGGAGCGGCATTCTCAGAATTCCACACCATACCAATCTCTGAGATGATGACATCGCAGTTGTATTTGCCGGAAAGGGTCTTGATGTTGCTGAGACAGTCATCAGAAACCTGCTCCCAAGTCTTGTCAGTAATCCAATCTGGATAGAGCGACATACCGATGACATCCCACTTGGCTCCATTCTGCTTCAAGCCATCAAACATCCAGGTATATTGACCGAGGTTGTTTCCCTTATCAAGATGCACAATCACCTTTGCCTCCGGATAAATCGCCTTGACGGCATCATAACCGGCATTGATGTAAGCGGCAAAGTTCGCCATATTCTTAGAGGCACGGCCTGTCACCTTCAGGGCAGCATCGCCATCCTCATCATTCCAGAGCATACCGTCGGTGGTCTCATTACCTACCTGTACCCACTCTACGTTGACACCTCTTGCCTTCAAGGCATTCAATACATCCTTGGTATGATCGGCAACCGCCTGCTTCATCTGCTCGAAATCATAGTTTTTCCAGGCAGCAGGAACGCCCTGCTTGGATGGGTCTGCCCAGGTATCAGAGTAGTGGAAGTCTATCATCAGACGCATACCGAGCTGCTGAGCTCTCCATGCCTTTGCCACCACATCATTCTTTCCGTTCCATCCACCCTCAGGGTTCACCCATACACGAAGACGGATGGAGTTCATGCCGAGGTCGCGGAGAAGCGCCATGCACTCCGTAGCCTTACCGTTAGCATTATAGAACTTCTTTCCGTTCTGCTCCATCTCTGTAATCCAACTTACATCGGCTCCCTTGGCGAAGCCACTCATATCGTATGTCTTCTCCTTTTCGGGAGTGGTATTATCATCATTGCTGCAACTCGTGCCCGTGATAGAAAACAAGAGCGCTGTAGCCAGCAATATGGCTTTTCCTAAAATATTCTTCATTGTTCTTTTGATTTTTTTGTTTGATTTCGATTGCAAAAGTAGGTTAGAATACCGCAATCTCACGCTAAATATCAGACAAATCTAGCAACAAAAGGGACAAATACCCGAAATATATCGAAGAAAAAGGGAAAAGAAAGAAAAAAGACGCAAAAATCCAAGCCCCCAACATAGCCTAGGGCAACGCCTAGGTTAACATTACAAGATAGTTATGCGCCCTGAAAGGGCAAAAGCCTTATAAACACAAAAAGCCGAACCTCTTTGAAGAAGTTCGGCTTTTTAAGTGGTACCACCAGGAATCGAACCGGGGACACAAGGATTTTCAGTCCTTTGCTCTACCAACTGAGCTATGGCACCATACTCTTACAGATGATTTCTCATTTGCGGGTGCAAAGGTACAACATTTATTTGGTTCCACCAAATTTTTAAGTGAAAAACTTTTCAAAAAAGATAAAAAAGTGCTTTTTTATTTGGTATTATGGAGATTTTGGTGTACCTTTGCACCGTCTTTGTACTCATAAGTACCACAAAACGGGATTTAGCGCAGTTGGTAGCGCACGTCGTTCGGGACGATGAGGTCGCTGGTTCGAGTCCAGTAATCCCGACTCACCTATAAAATCGGAGCTTATGAAGTTCAAAGACATTTTTTACCTTCAAAAGAAAGACCGACAAGCTCTCCTCACCCTGCTTGCCATTATGATTGTGTGTGTTTCTCTCACGTTCCTGATTCAGGAAAAGCCGGAAGATGCTCCTGTGACTTCCCAACTAGACTCCACAAACAGCAATCAAGAGAAAGATGCATCATCTGCCAAAATCCATCACGCCTCCAAATCTCATCCTTTATACAGTAAAGAAGAAGGTATGGTGCACGAACTCTTCCCTTTTGATCCCAATACGGCTAGCGCCGAGGATTTCGAACGTCTAGGATTGGAAAGCTGGCAAGCCAGAAGCATCATCCGCTTCCGGGAGAAAGGCGGCATATTCTCCCGCCCATCCGATTTCGCCCGGGTCTATGGCATCACCAAGAGAACCTACGAGGTATTGTTGCCGTTTATCCAGATTGCCGATGATTACAAGCCTGCGGCCGATTTCTACGGAAAAGAAGGGTATGGAAGAAGCAGAAGGCGCTATACACCTTATTATAATGATAGAGAAGAAAGATATAGGAGATATGCTCAAGATAACACTTCTCCTTCAGAAGGAAAGGCGGAAGGCAAGACTGGAACCAAGGTTTATAGTTATCCACATAAGCTGAGAGCCAACGAACATATAGAAATCAATGGCGCCGATACAACGCTGCTGATGAAGATTCCTGGCATAGGCAGTTACTACGCCAGCCGCATCGTAAGATACAGAGAACGGCTGGGAGGATTTGCATCTGCCCGACAGCTGGAAGAAATTGATGGATTGCCCGAATCTGCTATTGCCTATATCAAAATTGACAATCAGCAAATCCGCAAGATGAATCTCAACAAGCTAACGCTCAACCAGCTCAAGAAACATCCCTATCTCAACTTCTATCAAGCCAAGGAAATCTGTGATTACCGCAGGTTGAAAGGTCCACTGCATAGCATAGAAGACCTCAAACTGCTGAAGGATTTCCCACCAGACGAAATAGATAGGCTGAAACCCTATATCTGTTTCTAGCTGTCCGGCGAGAGCTGCGTATAAAAAGAGTGAGTCATAAGTCACATCTAATACGCCCAGGGCTAGAAACCTTTGGGCTTTCAGCCCGTCCTCGGCTGCCATTATCAGGACTTATGACACACCCTTAAGACTATATGACGAGGAACTAGATGATTCCCAACTGATGCAGGAAGATCAGGAAGATGCAGATTGGACAGATGAATCGGATGGTAAAGAGGAAGACAGGGAAAAGTTTTCCACTTACCGTATTCCAGTTGGTGAATTCATCACGTACAATCTTCTTTGGTACATACCAGCCCAGGAACAGGCAGGTGATGAACGAAGACAATGGCATCAGAAGCTGCGCCGTCAAATTATCACAGTTGGAGAGGAAATCTTTACCGAAGAAGCCCAATCCCTCTACCGCTCCCTGAGAAAGGGAACAGAATACAGCGATAATACCACAGACTATCGTCTCAACCCAGGCTCCCTTCGCACGACTTACCTTGCCCTCTTCATAAATAAAGGCGGTACCAATCTCGTGCATCGAGATCGTAGAGGTAAGAGCTGCCAACACCAACAAGCCATAGAACAATACAGAGATGATGTAGCTCACCACCGGCATATTGCCAAAAGCCTGCTGGAAAACATTAGGCAGGGTGATGAAGATAAGCGACGGACCACTATCCGGCTGAACTCCCACAGAGAAAGCTGCAGGGAAGATCATCAATCCTGCCAATACGGCTATGAGCGTATCAATGGTGACAATCTGAGAGGCTGATTTCAAGAGATTCGTCTGTCGGTTGAAGTAAGAAGCGTAGGTGCAAAGACAAGCTGTACCCATACTCAGCGAGAAGAAAGCCTGTCCCAAAGCCTCAAGCAGCACATTCTCATCTACCTTACTGAAATCCGGTTTCAGCAGGAACTCCACTCCCTTCATCGCCCCCGGCAATGAGCAGGAAGCAATCACGATGACCACCAACAGGATGAAAAGCAGCGGCATCAAGATCTTGGATGCCTTTTCAATACCGTTGCGAACACCGCGAACCACCACCATGTGGGTGAGCAGGATAAAGGCTAAAGCCCATAATACAGGACGAATCGGATCGGATGCGAAGGTCTGGAAATAGCTTTTTACATACTCTGGATCACCATGCACGCCACCAATAATGCTGGCATAAAGATACTGCAAGCACCAGCCTGCCACTACGGAATAAAATCCGAAGATGATCATGGAAGTGATGATGCCCATCAATCCCAAGGCTCCCCATGCCTTGTGCTTACCCAGATTGGTATAAGCACGGGCTGCATTGGAGGCTGAATGACGACCGATGATAAACTCGCTCAGCATACCCGGCAAACCCAGCAGAATGATGCAGACTAAATAAATCAGGATGAAGGCTGCGCCTCCATTCTGACCAGTCATATATGGGAAACGCCAAATGTTTCCCAATCCTACAGCAGATCCCGCCGTGGCGAGAATAATGCCTAACTTGCTTCCGAAATTTCCTCTTGTTTCCATTATATGAATGTTGAATATGTAGGAGCTATGTTTCTTGAAGAACTACACCTTATATTATATTTACCATAATACTATATATACCTTATATTATATATAACTTATATCCCAACTCCGATTATCCCAAAACTCCAAACTGGTTTAAGAACACCAGCAAGATGAGGATAGGACACACGAACTTGATCAGGAAGAAATAGATTCCAAAGAGGCGCCCCTTCAAGGTTCCCCAGTTAGTAAACTCATCCTTCAAAATCTTCTTTGGCACATACCATCCCAGGAACAGACAGGTAAGGAAACCTGCCATTGGAAGGAAAATCTGTCCGGTGATGAAGTCAAACCAATCGAAAAGCGTCTTGCCAAACCAGGAAAGCTTGTCGGTTGCTCCCAATGAGAACGAACAGAATGCACCAATGATGGCACAGGAGATGGTTACAATCCAAGCACCCTTCTTACGGTCGATCTTCAACTCCTCGTAGAAGAACGAAGTATTCACCTCGTGCAGCGACATGAGAGAGGTCAATGCAGCCACCGACAGAAGTACATAGAACAGCAGGGAGATAATCCATCCCAATACAGGAAGTGTCGCAAACGCCTTGTTGAAGACATTCGGCAAAGTGATGAAGATGAGCGATGGACCACTATCCGGCGAAATACCTACTGAGAAGGCTGCAGGGAAAATCATCAGACCCGCCAATACTGCAACCAGCAAGTCGATGACAGAAATCTGCAATGCCGACTTAAAGAGATTGGTCTGGCGACTGAAATAAGATGCATAGGTACAGATGCAGCCCATACCGATACTCATGGAATAGAACGACTGTCCCAAAGCATTGAGGAACACATTGCGATCAACCTTTCCGAAATCAGGCTTGAGCAGGAACTCCACACCCTTGCCCGCATCAGGCAACAGACAGGAAGCCACAACGATAATGAGCAGCAGGATGAAAAGCAGCGGCATCATCACCTTGGATGCCTTTTCGATTCCACCACGAACACCATGGATAATCACGAAATGACAAATCAGGAAAATAACCACCGTCCACAATACAGGACGGAACGGATCGGCAGCAAATTCCTGGAAATATCGAGCTACATAGTTGGCATCACCATGCAATTCGCCGATGATACTGGCATACACATACTGCAAGCACCACCCCGAAACCACAGCATAGTAACCCGTAATCAGGAAACCCGTGAGCACTTCCAGGAAACCCACCCACTTCCAGGCTGTGCCATTGGCAAGCTTGGTATAGGCGCGAGCTGTATTGGAAGCACCGTGGCGACCGATGATAAACTCCGAAATCATACAAGGGATACCGAGCAAAAGCACGCTTCCGATGTACACCAAGATAAAGGCTGCGCCACCTTCCTGACCAGCCATATAAGGGAAGCGCCATACGTTACCCAAACCTACGGCGCCACCAGCGGTAGCAAGAATCATTCCCAACTTGCTACCAAAACTACCTCTATTTGAATCTGCCATTTCCTTTACTTTCTCCTTATTTTTACTATATTATTTCTTTTTAAAACTTAGATTCTCCTTTATTATTTCACATCAAACCTACAGCGCCATTATAACATTCTTAACGCTTCAGTTCTTTGATGCTGCAAAATTATAAAAAATAATCCAAATAAGCGTATAAATCGAAAGTAAATTATGCAAAATCTTAAATAATTATACAATTTTATAGCGAATCACGCCATTTATAGAATGGATTTGTCAAAAGATGCGAATTATAGAAGCGTTTGTCGCCTGTTACTTCGCAATCGATGAAATCCGGTTTCTCGTAAGCTTCGGTCTCGCTTTCCAGCTCTACCTCCGCCATCACCAGGCCTTCGTTGTCACCATAAAACTCATCCACCTCGAAGATATGATTACCGCTTTTCACGAGATAGCGGCGCTTATCAATCACACCTCCCTGACAAAGTTGCAGGAGATGCTGCGCCTCGTCCATGGTAATCTCCTTCTCAAACTCATAGCGGGTCATTCCGCCATTCACCGACTTGCCCTTGATGGTAAGGTAAGCCTTGTCGTCTCGGGTGCGAACACGCACCGTAGCCCCTTCAGCCGGAATATATCCCTGCTGGATATGACTACTAGAAAAGGCGGCGCTTTTGTAAGCGTCGCCCTTCTTGACGAGGAATTTTCTTTCTATTTCCAATCCACTCATTTCTTACTCTTTTTATGCGATAGAAGTTTATTAAGCTATAGAAGCTGCATAGATGGCAAAGAGAGCACCCAGTGCTATCAAAGAGATGAAAATCCACTTTACTACTTTCTCGCCCTTGGCAGCCTGCTTCTTCTGATAAGCCTCATGCTTGGCTCTTCTTAAATCTTTATTTCCACTCATAGTTATCTTATTTTTAGGTTGTTATAATTCTATTGTTCGTCGTCGGTAGTTGGGAACTCCATCAGGTATGCCTTGATGAAACCATCGATTTTGCCGTCCATCACGCCATCCACATCAGAGGTCTGATAGTTGGTACGATGATCTTTCACACGACGGTCGTCGAAGACATA
>JAIINY010000053.1:0-14749 GCA_022741625.1 Prevotella sp.
GATAGCACATACCACGATGATCCAGAATGCGCCTCTTACTCCCTGAAAGCCCTCAGACTTCTTAGCTGGGGCTGCTTGTTTTGTAGTTGCCATAATTTTTACTTTTTTAAATTATTAGTTAATAAATTATTAATATTTCTTATTTATTTCTCGCTCTATTTTAGTTGTTTTGTATGCCTAGTTTGTGTTGTCTTGAATAAACACGCTTAGGTTATCCAAATTCCTTTGGCAAAGATAATAAATATTGAGAAACTATCGTCCTAATTAAGAAGTTTTAACGAGATATTGGTTCATTTTTTACCAATATCTTGCTTTTTTCTTACAAAGTTGACCTTTTTAGGACTCTTTTCTCCTATTTTTATTTCAATTTGCTCAGAGCTTCCTTGATGCGGCGGATTGCCTCTACGATGTTTTCGTCGCTTGTAGCATAGCTCATGCGGAAGCAGTCTGGATCACCGAAGGCATCTCCACCTACTGTGGCTACATGAGCCTCCTCCAGGAGGTACATTGCGAAATCTGTAGAGTTATTGATGGTCTTCTCACCATTGCTCTTGCCGAAGTAGTTGTTGCACTTAGGGAAGAGATAAAAGGCACCCTGTGGCATATTGACCTCAAGTCCTGGAACCTCCTTGGCGAGCTTCACGATGAGGTTGCGGCGACGCTCGAAAGCTACGCGCATCTCCTCTACAGCACCCTGGTCGAGTGTGTAGGCTGCTTCAGCTGCCTTCTGGCTTACTGAACAGGTACCGCTAGTATATTGACCCTGCAACTTGTTGCATCCCTTGATGATCCACTCTGGACCAGCGAGGAAACCGATTCTCCATCCTGTCATGGCGTATGCCTTGGATACACCATTGGCGATGATCACCTGCTCCTTCATGCCTGGCTCCTGTGCAATGCTGTGATGCTTGCCGATATAGTTAATGTGCTCGTAGATTTCGTCTGCCAACACAAATACCTCTGGGTGCTTCTTCAGAACCTCTGCCAATGCTGCCAGCTCCTCCTTGGAATATACACTTCCGGTAGGGTTGCTTGGTGAGCAGAGAATGAGCATCTTGGTCTTTTCGGTGATTGCGTTCTCAAGCTGCTCGGCTGTCATCTTGAAGTCCTGGTCGAAACCTGCGTTTACGATGACTGGAGTACCGCCTGCCAATTTCACCATCTGTGGGTAGCTTACCCAATATGGTGCTGGGATGATTACCTCGTCGCCAGGGTTTACGAGAGCCAGTACGGCGTTGCATACGCACTGTTTGCCACCGGTGCCCACGATTACCTCGTTGACTGTGTAGTCAAGTCCGTTTTCTTTTTTCAATTTGGCAACAATAGCTTTTCGCAAGTCAGGATAACCAGGAACTGGTGAGTAACGTGAGAAGTTCTCATCAATAGCTTTCTTCGCAGCCTCCTTGATATTGTCAGGCGTGTTGAAGTCTGGTTCACCTACACTCATGTTAATTACATCGATACCCTGAGCTTTCATTTCACTACTCTTCTGTGACATCGCCAGCGTTGCTGAGGGTGCCAATCTGTTAAGACGATCAGATAATTGTGCCATAATTCTATTTTATTGTTAATTAATCGTGTGCAAAATTAAGCATTTTATTTCTTTTTCGGAAGAAAATCATTCGATATTTCGCGATTTGATGCAAAATAATAACATAATTTACATTATCCGAGGTGTAAAGTGTGCCCCATGCGGTCTCTCTTGGTCTTGAGATAGCGCTCGTTGTACTCATTTGGTACTACTTCGATAGGCACATTCTCTGTGATTTCGAGTCCATAAGCCTCCAGACCGACACGCTTTACAGGGTTGTTGGTGAGCAGGCGCATCTTGTGCACGCCGAGGTGGCGGAGCATCTGTGCGCCGCATCCGTAGTCACGCTCATCTGGCTTGAAACCGAGGTGTACGTTGGCATCTACGGTATCGTATCCTTCTTCCTGCAGCTTGTAGGCTGCAATCTTGTTCATCAATCCAATGCCTCGACCTTCCTGCTGCATATAGATGACTACACCCTTGCCGGCTTTCTCGATCATCTGCATCGCCTTGTGCAGCTGCTGTCCGCAGTCGCATCGCTTGCTTCCGAGAATGTCGCCTGTGGCGCAAGATGAGTGTACACGGACCATGATAGGCTCATCTTCCTTCCATTCGCCCTTGATGAGTGCCATGTGTTCAAGTCCGTTGCTTGCCTGGCGGAAAGGAATCAGACGGAAGTGTCCGTATTCTGTAGGCATATCTACCTCTTCGCCCACCTCGATGAGCGATTCCTTCTTGAGTCTGTACTCGATCATATCCTTGATAGAGATGATCTTGAGGTTCCATTCCTTTGCCATCTCCATCAACTGTGGAAGGCGTGCCATGGTTCCATCTTCGTTCATAATCTCCATGAGGGCGCCTGCTGGATAGAGTCCTGCCATTCTACAGAGGTCAATGGCTGCCTCTGTATGTCCGCTTCTTCTCAAAACACCGTTGTCCTGGGCATAGAGAGGGTTGATGTGGCCAGGGCGACCGAATGTCTGTGGGATAGATGTCGGATCAGCGAGTGCCTTGATGGTCTCAGCACGGTCGTGGGCTGAAACACCGGTTGTACATCCCTCCAGCTTGTCCACGGTGATGGTGAATGGGGTGCCGAGCATGGATGTGTTGTCTGATACCTGATGAGGCAAGTCGAGTTCCTCGCATCGGCTCAGGGTAATAGGGGCACAGAGCACACCTCTTGCGTTCTTGAGCATGAAGTTTACCTTCTCTGCGTCGATTTTCTCTGCGGCGATGATGAGGTCACCCTCGTTTTCGCGATCTTCGTCATCTACAACGATGACAAACTTACCTTCCTGGAAGTCCTTTACTGCATCTTCGATGCTATTTAGTTTAATATCTGCCATTTGTTTGATACTTTTTATAGTTACATTTCCTTTATCTGACTGATGATGTTTGCGTTACTCTGCCTGATGGTGTTCAGGTCTCTGTAGAGTCGGATTCTGAATCGCCACATTCTCAGGTAGAGTACGATGCCCACAGGTACGATGATGGCTGCAAGGATGTTGAGCCACTGGCGTTCGAATGGGCGGGTATGAGCCTTCGTCGCAAGAATAGGGTAGAGGTTGAGATTGTGAAGGATGACCTTGTTCCTGGTATTGGTCAGATCCTCTATCACGTTTTCAAGCTCATCGCTAATGCGTTTAATCTCGTTGTCGGGCTGGTATTTGAAGAACACATTGATGAAGTTTGGAAGCTTCTTCAGCTCGTGTACCTTATTATATATATAGATATCGCTGTTGAGCTTTTCCAGTCGCTGTGCATCTTCTGTATATTTCGGCTCTTCGATGATGACCTCCTTGCCGAAGACGTGGCGTTTGATACGGAGACCGAGCAGTTTCATGAAGAACATCTTATACATCTCCATATTGAACACCGTAGAGTCGTTGGTTGCCTTGTAGGTGACGAATACGGCGATTGGTGCCAGTACGGCTGGAGCCAGTCCTTGACCGAACCAGATGGTCCAGGTTCCCAGTCTCGACATTCGGTAGCCCGTATTGTCGAGGATGTAGAAGATGATGAACACGAATACGGAGATGATGACCGGGAATCCCAATCCACCCTTTCGGATGATGGCACCCAGTGGGGCTCCGATGAAGAAGAAGATCAGGCAGGAGAGTGACAGCGTGAACTTCTTGATAGCTTCTATCTTGTGTTGCCTGATGATATAGTCGACATCGCTCGTAACCATTGCCTTGAAGTCGAGGTCGGTGAGCTCCTGCTGTGCTGTCATCTGTGCATCATTGAGTGCCCGAAGTTTCTTGTCGTTCGAGAGCTTATTATATAAGGTGTCAAAATTCTCCGTTTGTCCCTTCTTGATTTCTTTCAGCGAATCTACCTTGTTTACCTGTGTCGTGCGGTAGAATCGGGCATTGGCCTCCGAAAGATAGTTCTTTCCTATGGAATCATACAGTCCGTTGATGGAGTCGATGGAGTGGAAGATCTCCGACAGACTTTTTCCCTTGGCATTATTGGCAAGCGACGAGGCATCTGTAAGGTTGAAGTCGGCATCAAAGTCGAGTACAATCTTCTTGGAAACGAAGGTCTCTCTTCTGTATGGTACGGCAGCACTGTTGCCGAATTCGCTGCTCTTCATATTCTCAAACCATTCTCCGCTGTAGAGACTCAACACGAGGTGCTTCTTCTCGGCAGTACTTTGCAGCATTCCCGAGTCGGCAAGGATGATGGCGGCATCTTCGTAGCTGTCTGTCATGCGATAGATCATGATGCCGTAGAGCTTTCCTGTATTCATATCCTTCTTCTGCACATAGAGGTTGCAGTTCGGGATTCCATCGTAGAAGATGCCTTCCGGGATTTCCAGTTCCGGACTCTTCTGCTTCATGGATATGAGGAGTTGTGCCAGCTTCTGGTTGGAGTGCGGACCTACATTGTTCTGGAAGTAGAAGGAACCGAACATGATGATGACGGTGATGACGATGAGCGAGCGGAAAGCCTGCATCAGAGAGATGCCGGCAGCCTTGATGGCAGTGAGCTCTGAACTTTCGCCGAGATTACCGAAAGTCATCAGTGAGGAGAGGAGGATGGCAAGCGGCAATGCCTGAGGTACGAGCATCAGCCCCATGTACCAGAAGAACTGCGCCATCACGTCCATCGAGATTCCCTTTCCGATGAGATCGTCGATATATCGCCACAGGAACTGCATCATCAGCACAAACTGGCAGATGAAGAAGGTTCCCATGAAGAGAAGTCCAAATTGCTTGGCTATAAATATGTCTAATTTCTTAATTCTAAGCATTTCTTTTTTTCTAGTAAGCTGTTTTCTCATCATTTCGAGGTGAACAGCTATCGTTTCAGCCTGCAAAGTTACACAAAAAAAATAGAAATCCTTTCTTTTTCGCTTTTTTTATATATATAATAGGTATAAATAGGTCGGAATTTGAGCAAAAAAAAGAAAAAACAAACTTTTTCGAAAATTTCTCCGAAAAAATTTGGTGGAATCAAATAATTGTTGTACCTTTGCACCCGCAAATCAGAAATGACTTGTAAAGGATGGCGGGATAGCTCAGCTGGTTAGAGCGTCGGATTCATAATCCGGAGGTCGAGGGATCGTGGCCCCCTCCCGCTACATTGAGACACTAACTTATTTAGTTAGTGTCTTTTTTGTGCGCCAAACTTTTCCACATTTTTCCACAAAAGTCTTGATAAAGTTTTCCACAGTGGTGTTGATAACTGTGGAAAAGAAATATAAGTACCTGATAATCAGTTTAGCCTTGTTCGGATAACGATTGTTGATAACCGAATCTCCTAAAAGTTCTTCACATTTTTTATTCATACTTTTCTTGCATTTTTCAAAAATATGTTGTAATTTTGCCCTCAACTAAAAATTTGGGTCTTTATGAAGCAGCAACAAGTTTATAATTTGAAAGAGTTTGCCGCTCGACACCATCTTGAAAGTATCTTTGGGGCTTATGCCGCACATATTTATATAGACGATCTATGCGAAAAGGATTTTATAGAGATGGCTCAAGAGCGCACCTTGTTCACGAAACTCGTGTTGGTGACCAGGGGAAAAATCAAAATGGGGGTACTTCAGCAAAGTACTGAAGCCAATAATTCCGACAGGCCGCTTTCTGCAGGTGAATTGCTGGTCGTCTCGCCCAAGTATGTCATTGCTTTTTCCGAGATGTCGGCGGATTTTGAGGCTGAGTGCATCCTGGTGGATGAGGAGATTACGGCCGATGTGGTGTATCAGTTATCGGATGACAAGCAGAAATCTGCCATTGATATCTTTCACATGATTCGTGATATCGTGCGCCATCAGTACATCTACAAGGTAGAGATGATCCAGTCGATGGTGAATGTTTTGAAGCTTCTGGTTTCGGAACTTCCTTATGAGAATGTATCGGTGACTCGTGATTTGCGTCACAAGAAGGAAGTTTATGAGATTTTCCTTCATCTTCTGTATCGTCATTTCAAGACCGAGCGGCAGATCAGGTTCTATGCCGACAAGTTGAATGTCTCAGCACCTTATCTTTCCAGGATGATCAAGGATATTTCGGGAACCACCGTAAATGATCACATCACCTCCCTGCTCTATAAGGAAATCTGTAATCTCCTGAAGCAATCGGACATGACGATGGGAGAAATAGCAGACCATCTGCATTTCAGTGATCAGAGTGCTATGACGAATTTCTTTAAGATGAGAGCGGGAATGACGCCGCTGGCATATCGGAACCAAGGCTGATGTTGAAGGCTTTTGCCCTTACACGGCATTTAAGCTTTATGTATAACAAATAACCTGTAAGCTATATTCTTTTGGTGAGAATACGCTTACAGGTTTTTGTTTGTCAGTTAATCAGCTGACTGGTTATGGAAAATTTATTTCAGGGTAAATTTGTGTGACTGCAACATCTCCTTAGGATCGAGTGCCTTGTCAAGCTCTTCCTTGCTCAGAATGCCCTGTTCGATGACGATGTCATAAACGGAACGGCCTGTGGCGTGAGCTTCCTTAGCAACCTTAGTACTTTTCTTGTAGCCGATGATAGGATTGAGGGCAGTAACGATGCCGATACTGTTCTTTACCATTTCGTAGCAGCGCTCCTTGTTGACGGTGATGCCGAGGATACACTCAGAAGTCAAAGTCTCGATAGCGTTCTTCATCCATGTCAAGCTCTCGAAGAGGCTCTCGGTGATGATAGGCTCCATTACGTTCAATTCCAATTGACCAGCCTCTGCTGCGAAGCTTACAGTAGCATCGTTACCGATTACCTTGAAGCAAACCTGGTTGGTTACCTCAGGGATAACAGGGTTCACCTTACCTGGCATGATAGAAGAACCTGGTGCCTTGGCAGGGAGATTGATTTCGTTCAGACCGCAGCGAGGACCAGAAGCCATCAAGCGGAGGTCGTTACAGATCTTAGATAGCTTGATTGCCAAGCGCTTCAGAGCTGAAGAGTAGCTTACGTAAGCACCGGTATCAGGGGTAGCCTCTACCAGGTCGGTAGCTGTTTCGAAGTTTTCGCCAGTCAACTTGCTAAGGTTGGCAGCACAAAGCTTAGCAAAGCCAGGAACAGCGTTCAAACCTGTACCGATAGCAGTACCGCCCATATTGATCTCATGTAAGAGCTTCACGTTGCGCTCCAGATTGAGGATTTCCTCTTCCAGGTTGTTGGCGTATGCATTGAATTCCTGACCGAAAGACATTGGAACTGCATCCTGCAACTGAGTACGGCCCATCTTGATAACGTCTGCATATTCGTCTGCCTTGTAGTGGAATGCGCTGATCAAACCAGTCAAAGCACCCACCAGGTGTGTATTCATGCGAATCAAAGCCAAACGGATTGAGGTTGGGTAAACATCGTTGGTGCTCTGTCCACAGTTGCAATGGTCGTTAGGAGAGCAGAACTGATAGTCACCTTTCTCGTGACCCATGATTTCGAGTGCACGGTTAGCTATCACCTCGTTGGCATTCATATTAACAGAAGTACCTGCACCACCCTGTACCATGTCGATAGGGAAGTTCTCATGCCATTTGCCTTCGATGATCTCGCGGCAAGCCTGAGAGATAGAACTCGAAATTTCATCGTTGATCACACCGAGGGTATGGTTGGTCTCGATAGCTGCCAACTTCACGTAAGCGATAGCGATGATGAAATCAGGGTAAGCTCTCATAGTCTTACGGGAAATGTGATAGTTGTTGATACCGCGCTGTGTCTGTACACCGTAAAGTGCTTCTGCAGGAACTTTGAGTTCACCTAAAAGGTCTGCCTCTACTCTAAAATTTTTAACTTCAGCCATAATATAGTTAGTTTTGTTGTTTATACTAATGTTATCTATTCTCTAGTTATTGTATTTTTTTTATTGATTCTCTGTTTTCGGAAGAAGGAGTTGTTTCCTTTATCCGCTGTAAAGATACGATGATTTCTGTAGATTCTCTTTATAAAAAATGAACCTTAATTTGTAAAAAACGCACCAAATGCACTAAAATCCAAAAAAAAATAGTAAATTTGCACCGAAACTCTTGTAGAGGCAACTCTTTTAGTGCCTATCAATCTATAAATTTAAACAATACAATATATATGAAACGATATTTATACCTTGTTATATATATAGGTTTGGGACTTTCTTTGGCAGCATGCAAGCAGCAGCCAAAGAAGTTTGTCATTGGCGTATCCCAATGCTCCGAGGATAACTGGCGCAACAAGCTCAATGATGAGCTGAAGATGGGAGAATATCTCAATGATTCGATTATCGTGAAGCTTGCTTCCTCGAATGATGACAATGTGTTGCAGAACAAACAGGTTAATCAGTTCGTGGATGAGGGCGTGGACTTGCTGGTCATCTCTCCTAATCAGTTGAGTGCGATTTCCAAGGCGGTTGAGCGTGCCTACGAGAAGGGAATCCCGGTGATTCTGTATGATCGTATCTCCAATACCGATAAATATACTGCATTCATCGGCTGCGACAACTATCATATCGGTAAGTCGATGGGTACCTTTATAGCTCAAAAGCTTCAGGGTAAGGGACGCATTGTTGAAATCTGTGGATTGGATGGATCTTCGCCTGCCATGGAGCGCCATCTTGGTTTCATGGATGCCATTAAACCATATCCGGGTATCCAGGTGATTGCTTCTGAAGAAGGCAACTGGAAGGAGGAAGGAGGCGTTCAGGCAATGAAGCGCATCTTGAAGAAGACACAGGATTTTGATTATGTCTTTGCTCACAGCGATCGTCTGGCATGGGGTGCCTACGAGGCTGCCAAGCAGATGGGGCTGCAGCATCGTTATAAATTTACGGGTGTTGATGGAATGGCTACCAAGGGTGGTGGCCTGGAGCTGGTGCGCGATGGCATCTTCGAAGCTTCCTATCTTTATCCTACCAAGGGTGATGAGGTAATTGCCTTGGCGATGAAGATCCTGAAGCATCAGCCTTTTGAGCGGAAAAACTATCTCAGTACATCTATCATTACCCAGGAAAATGCGGAACTTACGTTGATGGAAGCCAGAGACGCTGAACGACAGGCTCATAATCTGAAGGCTTTGCATAAACAGGTGGATCGGTATCTTTCTGACTATAATTCCCAGAAAGTGATGTTGATAGGCTTGTGCCTGTT
This sequence comes from Prevotella sp., assembly GCA_022741625.1. Classification (GTDB taxonomy): domain Bacteria; phylum Bacteroidota; class Bacteroidia; order Bacteroidales; family Bacteroidaceae; genus Prevotella. The sequence continues at coordinate 9,105 of JAIINY010000053.1, forward strand.
CTTGCTGGTTTGTATTGTCGCTGCTGCTATGATTTTCCGCAGTTATGTGGTGAAGGCTAAACTGAATGAGGAATTGGCGAGAACCAATGGAGAGTTGAAAAGAGTGAATGGGGAATTGGAAAGCAAGAACGCTGAGTTGAAACGACTGAACGAGGAGGTGTTGGAACTCACCCATTCCCGCCTGGTGTTCTTTACGAATATCAGTCATGAGCTCCGTACTCCATTGACATTGATTGCCGATCCTGTGGAAATGCTGCTGGAGGACAGTGGTATCAAGGGAAAGAGTCGTGAACTCTTAAAGATGGTGAAGCGTAATGCGGTAGCTCTGCAGCAACTGGTGAGTAGTATCCTCGATTTCCGAAAGATTCAGAATGGAAAGATGGAGTTGATTCTCTATCGCTTCGATCTGGTGAAAGCATTGAAAATGTGGGTAGGCGATTTCCAGCTTACTGCTGAACGTAAGCAAATCAAGCTCCATTTGGATATAGCTGACTCTGTTGGTTCTCAGGAGGTGGTTGCAGATAAGGAGAAGATAGCTCGTGTTGTCTTCAATCTTCTGAGTAATGCCTTGAAATATACACCTGCCGGTGGCGATATATTCGTATCTCTGAAAGATGAGAATGGAAAGTTCCGTCTGGACGTGCGAGATACCGGCAAGGGCATCTCGCAGGAAGAGGCGGGCAAGATTTTCGAACGTTTCTTTCAGGCTAAAGGAGCTGCAAGCGGTACGGGCATCGGCTTGGCTTTGGTGAAATCGTTTGTTGAATTGCATCATGGTGAGGCTCGTGTAGAAAGTGAATTGGGTAAGGGATCCGACTTTTTCGTGGTGATTCCTCGTGAGCAGGAAGATAAGTCGCTAGTTATCCACACAGATGTGGATAATGTGGATAACTCTGTAAATGCTTCTTTATCAGAATGTAAAACTTTGATTTGTGAATCAGAACTGCAATATATCGACGATGGAGAGAAAAAAAGTGGAAAAGTACAGCAGTTGCTGAGCGAACATGCGAATAAGCCAACCATCTTGGTTATCGATGACAACAATGATATCCGTCAGTATGAGCATACCCTTCTGCAGGATGATTATATCGTTCTGGAAGCTGCTGATGGTAAGGAAGGACTGGATATTGCCAAGAAGGAAGTTCCCGACCTGGTGATTTGTGATGTGATGATGCCGGTGATGGACGGTTTGGAGTTTACCCAGAATCTGAAGACCCATACGGCAACCTCTCATATCCCTGTCATCTTGCTTACGGCGAAGAATCTGGAAGAGCATCGTGCCGAGGGTTATGAACATGGTGCCGATTCCTACATCACCAAGCCATTCCACAGCAAGGTGCTCCTGGCACGTATAGAGAATCTGTTGAAGCAGCGCAAACTTCTGAAGCATCTTTTCCAGGGCACTCTGGAGGCAGAGCAGGAAATCGCCGATTCTCATCTGGAAGATCGTGATAAGCAGTTTATGAAACAGCTTCACGCCATCATTCAGAAGAATCTCTCGGATAGCGAGTTTGGCGTCGAGGATATCGGTAAGCAGATAGGCTTGAGCCGCGTCCAGCTTTATCGCAAGGTGAAGGCGATGACGGGTTCTTCTGTCGTTGATCTGCTCCGCAAGGCTCGCTTGGCGAAAGCAAAGCGTTTGCTGGAGTCCCGCAGTATGAGTGTTTCCGAGGTAGCCTATGATGTGGGCTTCTCTGCTCCTTCTTATTTCACCAAGTGTTTTAAAGATGAGTATGGTATGTTGCCGGGAGAAGTGGGAAATGTATAATATGACATCATATAATTTACGTAGTTTCTAATAATAACTAATTTTCAGAAGAAAATGAAAAGAAAATCACTTTTATTACTATTTGTATGTCTCACCTTGCTGGCACATGCTGTCAAGGTGAACGTAAAGAATGCCGTAGATTTCGTCAATCCACTCGTTGGTTCTGATTCCAACCCAGAGCTTTCTTCGGGTAATACTTATCCGGCAATAGCGATGCCATGGGGGATGAACTTCTGGGTTCCTCAGACCGGAAAGATGGGGGATGGATGGCAATACACCTATTCAGCTAAGAAAATCAGAGGATTGAAGCAAACGCATCAGCCAAGTCCTTGGATCAATGATTACGGTCAGTTCTCTCTCTTGCCAACCGTGGGTAAACCGGTCTTTGATGAGGCGAAGCGAGCCAGCTGGTTCTCTCACAAGGCAGAGAAGGCTACACCTTATTATTATAGTGTCTATCTGGCAGACTATGATGTAACGGCAGAGTTGTGCCCTACGGAGCGCGCTGCCTTGATGGCTTTCACCTTCCCGAAGACTGATCAGGCAAATGTGGTGATTGATGCCTTTGACAAGGGAAGTTGCATCCAGGTGATTCCTGCTGAACGGAAAGTAATCGGTTTTTCTACCCGCAACAGTGGGGGAGTACCTGATAATTTCCGCAATTACTTTGTCATCGAGTTCGATCACGACTTTGATGCATTTGTCAGTGTGAAGGATGGTCAACTGATTTCAGCTAACGAACAGAAGGGAAACCACGTGGGTGCCATCATCACTTTCAAAACCAGTCAGCGTGGCGAAAAGATTCAGGCACGTGTAGCTTCTTCGTTTATCAGCAGCGCCCAGGCTATGCAGAATCTCAAGGAACTGGGACAGGCGGATATGGATCAGCTCGAACAGCAGGGCCGTCAGCGCTGGAACGAAGTTCTGGGTAAGATAGAGGTAGAGGATGAGAGTATCGATCATCTCCGTACTTTCTATAGCTGTCTCTATCGTTCGGTACTCTTCCCTCGTGCATTCTACGAGAAGGATGCTGCTGGCGAAATCGTGCATTACAGTCCTTACAATGGTACGGTTCAGAAGGGCTATATGTTCACGGATACAGGTTTTTGGGATACTTTCCGCTGTCTCTTCCCTCTTCTCAACCTGATGTATCCATCTGAAAACGTGAAGATTCAGGAAGGTCTTGCCAATACTTATAAGGAGAGTGGTTTCCTGCCAGAGTGGGCGAGTCCGGGGCATCGTGGTTGTATGGTAGGTAATAATTCTGCCTCTGTGGTAGCCGATGCTTATCTTTCCGGTTTACGTGGTTATGATATGGAAACGCTTTGGCAGGCTGTGGTTCATGGTACCCAGGCTGTTCATCCTCAGGTAAACTCTACCGGACGTTTGGGATATGAGTATTACAATAAGTTGGGTTATGTTCCATACGATGTGAAGATCAATGAGAGTGTAGCCCGTACCTTGGAATATGCCTACGATGACTGGTGTATCTATCAGTTGGGTAAGGCTTTGGGTAAGTCCGCTAAGGAGCTGAAGCCTTTTGCCAAGCGTGCGATGAATTATCAGAAGGTGTTTGATAAGGAAACAAACCTGATGCGTGGCAGATTGAAGAATGGCAAGTTTATGTCTCCTTTCAATCCTCTGAAGTGGGGTGATGCCTTTACAGAGGGTAATGCCTGGCATTATACCTGGTCGGTGTTCCATGATCCTCAGGGATTGATCCAGCTGATGGGTGGTAAGGATGCTTTCAATCAGATGCTCGACTCAGTCTTTATCCTGCCTCCTGTCTTCGATAATAGTTACTATGGATATACGATTCATGAAATCCGTGAGATGCAGGTGATGGATATGGGAAATTATGCACATGGCAACCAGCCTGTCCAGCACGCCATCTATCTCTATGGCTATAGCGGTCAGCCTTGGAAGACTCAGTACTGGATTCGCCAGGTGATGGACAAGCTCTATACGCCAGCTCCTGATGGCTATTGTGGTGATGAGGATAATGGTCAGACTTCAGCCTGGTATGTCTTCTCGGCGATGGGATTCTATCCTGTTTGTCCAGGAAGTGGCCAGTATGTGTTGGGAATTCCTTATTTCAAGTCGATGAAACTTCATTTGGAGAACGGCAAGGAAGTAGATATCCAGTCGGAAGGCAAGGGATGCTATGTGGATGAAATGTTGCTGAATGGCAAATCTTACCAGCATAACTATCTTGATATGCGTTCTTTGATGCAGGGAACACAGATTACCTATCGACTTTCTGAGCAACCAAACTTGCAGCGAGGTACTCATAAAGATGATGCTCCTTACTCTTTTTCAAGGAAATAACCGGTAGCGATTCAAAAAATCGTTCGGGAAAGGTGCAAAAATCGTTCATTTTCGATGAAAAGAGTGCAAAGTACCTTTTTTTTCTAGTTTTTGAACGATAATTATCCATGACTTTCGCTAAATCTTTATACTTTTGCACCAGAAATTTGAAGTTAATAAATTGTTTCAAGTATTTGAGGTAGTAATATTTGCAAGTTTTTAAGTTTAGGTTTTAATGGTTTAAAAGTTTAAGGTTTAGTAAGTTCATAGGTTTAGTAAGTATATAGGTTTTAGTTATTTAGGTTTATAGGATTGTTTTTCAGAGGTATTTAGTTTCTTTTTGGTAAAAGGTTGTTTTGGGAAATGTTAGTTAGTTGTTTAAGATAGGTTTATGTTAGTTTTGGGAAAATGAATAGTTAGTTTTTGGAAAAAAAACAGTAAAAATGAAAAAGCAGCTGCAGGAATATGCCTGTCAGCTGCTTTTCACTTTCTATTCGGGGCTTATCTCCTTTTCTTCTTTCATTTCATCTCCTTCTCATCACCTTTTTCATTCTTTCCATTCCTCAAACTCGAGTTCCAACTCCCGGTACTCAGGTTTCAGGGTACTGTTCTCCTTGTCTTCCTTCCGAGCTTCTTCTGAGGTGGCATTGCTTACGGATAGACCCAACAGACGGATGGGACGGCTCGAAGAGTAATTTACCAGTTGAAGCAGTTGCTTGGCAAGGGGAAGGATATCGTCCTTTTTCGTCAGAATCTTCTCCTGAGAGATGCTGCGGGTAATCTGGGTGAAATCCGAGAACTTCACCTTTAGGGTTAAGGTCCTTCCTTCGAAACCGCTCTTGGCGATTCGCTCCAGCAGTTCAAGAACCGTATGGTAGAGTTCGATAATCACTGCCGACTTGGCATAGATATCCTCCAGGAATGTCTGTTCGCATCCCACAGATTTGCGTTCCCGATAGGTGATGACGGGGCGTTCGTCTATACCTCTTGCAAAATGGTAGAAGATATGTCCGGCTTTCCCGAATACTTCTACAAGATGTTCTTCGGATACTTTTCGTAGGTCGGCACCATTGTAGATGCCCATGAAGTGCATCTTCTGCAGGGTCTTCTTGCCTACGCCCCAGAAATCCTCTACAGGGAGCTGGGCGATGAAATAGAGAGCCTTATCGGGATGGATGGTGCAGATGCCGTCTGGCTTCCGGTAATCGGATGCCACCTTGGCGAGAAACTTGCAGTAGCTGATACCTGCCGAGGCTGTGAGACCTGTTGCCTCCTTGATACGGACCTTGATTTCCTTGGCGATATCCACCGCCATATCTATCCCTTTCTTGTTGTGAGTGACATCCAGAAAGGCTTCATCAATGGAGATGGGTTCGATGAGATCGGTGTATTCCTGGAATATCTGATGTATCTGATGAGATATTTCTGCATAATAAGAATGCCGGCACGGCACGATGATGAGATCTGGACAGCGCTGCTTGGCTTGAGCAATGGATTGCGCCGAGTGAACGCCCCATTTTCGAGCTTCATAGCTGGCTGTAGAAACCACACCACGAGGTCCGTCGAAGCC
>JAIINY010000370.1:0-2218 GCA_022741625.1 Prevotella sp.
TTGTGCTCTATTATAGAATAAAGGATGGATTTTATAAATTAATGAAGATGGAAAATCGAGGCATATAGATATTAGTGATATAATATAGGTTAACGTAAAATATCTTCAAACAAATTTTAATTTGTCTAAATAGATGCCACTTATCTCAAAAAATCATTTATTTTTAACCGATTATCACGATAAAATTTTATATTTGTAGCGTTAAATGGTTTTAGAATTATGGCAAAGAAAAATATAGACTTAGCAGTAGTCCTTCATGATGATTGCGACTACAAGGACTGGCTTGTGGAACTCAAGGAACGATTCTACAGCCATCGCCTCAAAGCGTCATGTGCCACCAATGGCTACTTGTTGGACTTCTATTGGAAGTTGGGACGAGACATTGAAGCTAAGCAATATACTAATACTTATGGCTCTGGATTTTACAAAAATCTCAGTCAGGATTTGAAGAACGAAATGTCAGGGGTGAAAGGATTCTCACCAACTAACTTGAAGTACATGAGCTACTTTTATAAGCTCTATGCACCATTACAGGCAAATTGTCCGCAGCTTGCGGACAATTTTATAGAGGACTTGTATATTGCAGATATTCAGCGAGTTGTAGCACAAAGTAAAAATCGTCCGCAAACTGCGGACGATTTCAAATTGCTTTTTCTTATTCCTTGGGACCACCATCGTCGTATCATAGATAAGTGCAAGGGCAATATGGATAAGGCTTTGTTCTTTGTAAGAAAGACTTGGGAGAACAATTGGGGGCGTGACATTCTGCTCAACTGGCTTGACACAGACCTTTATGAGCGTGACGGCAAGGCTATCACCAACTTCCAGGCTACGCTTCCTGCTGTACAAAGCGACTTGGCGCAACAGATAACCAAAGACCCTTATCAGTTGGATTTCCTTAACTTAAGGGAGAAATATGACGAGCATGACATTGAGGAAGAATTGGTGAACAATGTAACACGTTTTCTTTTGGAACTAGGAAAGGGATTCTCTTATATGGGCAGACAGTTTCGTTTGGAAGTAGGTCAGCAGGAGTTCTTCCCAGACTTGCTGTTTTACAATGCCCACCTCCATGCCTATGTAGTCATAGAGCTAAAAGCCCAGTCGTTCCATCCATCATTCTTGGGACAACTAAGTTTCTATGTGTCGGCCATCAACCATCAGTTCAAGACCGACATAGACAATCCTACCATTGGCTTGCTTATCTGTAAGGACAAGGACAACGTAGTGGCTAAATATGCCTTGGAGTCATACAAGGAACCAATGGGTATATCGGAATATCAGCTCTCCAAACTCTTCCCGAAAGACTTCAAATCATCTATGCCGACTATCGAGGAATTGGAAAAGGGGTTGAAAGATAACTAAAAGTAACGGAACTGTTTTTGCATGAACAAAGAAGAAATAAAACAAGAACCTAATGATGGGCTGATAGCTCGCATATTAGGAGGAACACCCACTATTTTACAGAAGGTGTTCTTTATACTTATGGCATTTTCGCTGATATTATGGCCCTTGGGATGCTATGTTTCTATATTCTTCTTTGATGCCCCTGTTCGCTCTGATGTAGACAAAATATGTCGTTATGGTATGCTTATAACCATCTGCTTGTATCCTATCTACTTGTTCCCTTTGTTGAGATTTATGTTTCAACTTTCAAAGAACTTAAGAGCAACTTGGCTTTATTATCTATGTCCGATAGTACCAATATTAATTCTTAGGTTGTTATTTTCAATTAGTACAATCAGTGCTCCGAAAATAGACAATACCGAATTTTGCACTAATGAGGATTTGGTTGGTCATTGGACTTTGAATGGTGGAGAAAGACAGATCAATTATCCTGAGATTGAATTTTTCAATGATAGTACGGTGGAATTATACTCACAAGCTGATACCCTATACAGATATACCTATTGTTTGCAAAATGATTCCTTATATCTCAATGACATAAATGGAAGACAATACGTAAATAAAATCAATAAAGTCGATGACGAAACCATTATGTTTGAGGGTATCGCAGATGTTAAAGGCATACAGATTTATCATAAATAAAATGTTCTTGAAATGAGAATCTATGAACGAAAAAATATACTTGAAAGAAATATAAATTATAGCAATGCGTATGGTAGAAATCTTCTACAAGAAGCTATTGTATCTTGTGAAAATGCAATTGCTATTGATTTAGTGAATAAAGGCATTGATATTGATCATCAAGATAAAA
>JAIINY010000054.1:0-14684 GCA_022741625.1 Prevotella sp.
ACGATGATGCCGATGGCGATGACGATGATGCCAACGGGGAAGAAGGAGAAGAAGGCGAGCGGCTGATAGCCAGCCTCGGTAAGCACCTCGTCGATAACCAGGTTGGGCGGTGTACCGATGAGTGTGAGCATTCCGCCCAGGCTTCCGGCGAAGGCAAGCGGCATGAGGAAGCGCGTCGACTGCATGCCCGAACCTGCTGCCAGGCTCATGATGATAGGCATCATGAGGGCCACCGTTCCGGTATTGCTCACGAAGGCTCCGATAAAGGAGGTTACGAGCATTACCAGCAGGAAGGTGATGGTTTCGTTGCCGCGCGAGAGTGCCATCAGTTTATTGCCCGTCAGCTTGGCGAGACCGGTCTGCATGATGGCTCCACCCACCACGAAGAGTCCGATCATCATGACGACGATGGGGGAAGAGAAACCAGCCAGAGCTTCGGCTGGCGTAAGAATTCCGAAAACCAGGAGTGCTGCCAAGGCCGTGAGCGCCACGATGTCGGCTCTCACCTTGCCCCAAATAAACATGGCAACCGTAATGATTAAGATAATAAGCGTTATTGTCATGCTATAAAACTTTGAATTTTTAAAATATGATGCAAAGATACTTACTTTTTCTCGCTTTTTTCACCTACCTAATGCTAATTTTTCTAAATTTAAAGCAGATTACAGATGAAGTTAGATAATTTTCCCGATAGAGACAGATTCCTGTTCTTTATCGGGATTTTTGTACTTGACCCCAAACACCATATTCTAAAAATCCCATCATTTCTCCCAAAAACATCAGAAAACTCTTGTATATCTCAATTATTTATGGTAACTTTGCGCTCAAATTTCAAACAAGATAAAACATTTCAAGCAAGATAAAACATAAAAACAAGATAGCAACATGAACGAATTCTTGTCACAATTCAAGAAACTCTCTCCCATCACCGTCCCCCAAGGCAGCAAGCTGATGACGGGTAAGGAGATTTTCTTTATGCTGAAAAAAGGTGAATACGATACATTCATCATTCCCGTAGATAAAAAAATGAACCACGTGGAAGCTGACTATCGTTTCTATAGCGGCGACGTTTCACAACTTCTGCGAAGCATCGATGCCATCAGAGAAGAAATGGCTTTCCAAATCACATGGAACGACAACGGGGGCAGCGACATCAGTCTCAACCAGAACCCGCACCTTCTCTACCAGCTTATCAGATGCAAGAACCTGGTAGATGAAAAGGGAAAAAGCATCAGCGTTTCCTGCGATTCCACCGTATTGCAACTGGTGCTCAAGAAATACGGCAACAACATAGAACCTCATTTCATCATCCCTTCTGCTGATAACGATGAGGAATTCGACAGCTCTAAAAAATACGTCAACAACCAGCTGTTCATCACTCTTCTCTCCGACTGTTTCGTACTTTACAAGAATGTAATCTACCCCATCTCCTCCATCGGCGACAACTATCATCAGCTCAGCTTCTTTGCCACCCGCTTCACCATCGACATAATGGAACAATACCTTTCCGTTTTCTTCTCTTTCATAGAAAACGTACAGGTGATTTTCGAGGATTACGAAGTGGAATACTCAGAAAATGAACTGATTCCAACCCCTTCGCTCTCATTCGAGAAGATTGATGCTGACAAGACACTCTTCCTGCGACTGGTAGAATCGGTGAAGGGACTTCCGCTCGACTTTGTTCAGCAGTTCGGCCTGAGCAGGGTGGCTTCGCTTACGCTGGATAAGAAAATCAAGGTAAAGCGGCTGGCTCATCTTCCGATGGAAGCCGGCATCGCCGCCCTAAAGAAGGAAATCTACAAGTTTGCCCCAAGCAAGGAAGCCAAAAAGGATGTCTATACAGAAGGCAATCTCTTCATCATTCCCGAAGAAACGGCTGGTCCCTTCCTAATCAATGCTCTGCCTACCCTGCTGCGCACCTACCAGCTGGTGGGCGCCGAAAAGCTGCGGGAGTACAAGGTGAAGCCTATCAAGCCGAAGCTCAACATCACCCTTTCGTCGGGCATCGACTTCCTGGAGGGCGACGCCACGCTGGATGTGGAGAACGAGACTTTCTCCCTACAGCAGGTGCTCTCACAATACAACACCAGAAAATACATCCAGCTATCAGATGGCAACCGCGGCATCATCGAGGATTCCTACATGCGCAAGCTGGAACGCATCTTCCAGCAAAAGAAGGGAAAGCAAAGCAAAGATGGAAAAATAAAAATCTCGTTCTTCGACCTGCCGGAGATAGAAGACCTTCTGAGCGGCAAACTGGAGGGCGAGGCTTTCAGGCATCACAGAGAGGTGTACGAAGGATTCAATCACCTGGCAGAGCTGCAACTGAAAACACCTAAGCTGCAAGCAACGCTGCGCCCTTACCAGGCAGAAGGCATCAAATGGATCAAGTATCTTTACGACAACAACCTGGGTGGTTGCCTTGCCGACGACATGGGTCTGGGAAAGACCGTACAGACCATCGGTACGCTTACCCTCATCTATCCTGGCGAGAAGAAGCCAACGCTCATCGTAATGCCGAGAAGTCTGCTCTTCAACTGGCAGAACGAATTGAAGAAGTTTGCCCCTCAGCTATCAGTTTACACCTATTATGGCAACGAGCGCGACATCAAGGAGGCAATGAAGCACCAGGTGATTCTAACCACCTACGCCCTGGTGCGCAACAATATAGAGGAGTTCAGAAAGGAAAAATTCCACTATGTGATTCTCGACGAGAGCCAGAACATCAAGAATATGACCACGCAGACCACCCAGGCCGCCCTGCTGCTCCATACCGAGCATAGGCTTGCCCTGAGCGGTACACCTGTAGAGAACAATCTTTCGGAACTGTATTCGCTCTTCCGCTTCCTGAACCCTACGATGTTCGGCACACTCGACAACTTCAACAGCCGCTACGCTACACCTATTCAGAAAGACGGCGACAAGGATGCGCTCTACAGTCTGCGCAAGAAGATATTCCCCTTCATGCTTCGCCGCCTGAAGAAGGACGTACTGAAGGACTTGCCAGACAGAATTGAGCAGACTCTCTACGTGGAGATGAGTCAGGAACAGCACGATTTCTACGAGCGAAGAAGACAGTATTATTACACCCAGGTGCATCAGGCCATAGCTGCCGAAGGCATTGGCAAATCGCAGTTTGTCATGTTCCAGGCCTTGAACGAGCTTCGCCGCATCGCCTCCATCCCGGAGAGTCTGAGCGACGGCCACATCAAATCGCCTAAGCTCGAACAGCTTGCCGACTCGCTGATGGAAGCCGTATCCAACGGTCATAAGGTAGTGGTATTCTTCAACTTCATCGCCGGCATCGAGGAACTGAGCGAGATACTCGACCAGAACGGCATCGACTATGCCTGCATGACAGGTTCGACGAGAGACCGCCGCAGTATCGTGGAAAGATTCCAGAACGACCCACAATGCAAGGTGATGCTGATGACGCTGAAGACGGGTGGCGTGGGACTGAACCTTACTGCCGCCGACACCGTGTTCATCTTCGAGCCATGGTGGAACAAGGCTGCCGAAGAACAAGCCATCAACCGCCTGCACCGATTCGGGCAGAAGGCTAAGGTGCTCAGCTACTCACTCATCACCCAGCAGACCATCGAGGAGAAAATCCAGCTTCTCCAGCAGAAGAAGGCAGAACTCTTCGAGGGATTGATTGGTGCCGACAGCTTATCATCCAAGCAGCTTTCGGAGGAAGACATCGACTTCATTCTGGGATAAATAGTTCTTCATCCAGGGATGAACAGATTTCATTCCAGGGATAAAAGAAACTTTACTCATATTAAAAGAAAAAGAGAAAGAAAATGAAAAAAGCCATTCAAACAGACCTCTTTGGAAATCCGATTTCGGATTCCTGCGAGGCTGATAAAAACAAGAAGGAAGCGCCTGCCAATACGCCCGCCATCGACGAGCGCCCTGCCAGACAAATCTTCCTTCCCTCAGCAGACGAGCATCTAAAGCTGGCTGCGAATTTCAGGTACTATCGCCTGGACGAAATACAGGACCATCTGGACGGATTCGTTGATTTTGCTAAAAAATATCGCCTCTATTATATTGATGTGGATGATCAGGAAAAATGCCCGGAAGCCATCGAGCTCATCCTTTCAAAGCAAAGCAAGCGCAAGCAGGACCTGATAGACTTTGCGGTCATCATGCACTACTACCGCAACTTCCATCTCTTCTACGAAGAAATGTCGGAACAGGAGAAGAACCTGCTGGAAGCTGTAGCAGACAATTATTTTCTGACAGAAAAAAAGGCAGAAGAAATATACGGCAAGAGTTTAAGAACTACGAAAAGAGAGAATTATTACAATACCGCCAATGGTCTTCTGCCTAATCTCAGACTTTGGTTTACAACGGAATACAGAATGGGCTACGATTCAGAACGTCCAGGCTATAATGCTTATAACAGGGCACCTTATCTCAAGCTCCAAGACTTTGCATCTTTTGAAATCATGAAGGTGTTGCATCCCGAATATCATGCACCGAAGTCATGGGATGCCCTACCTGCCGGCAACCAGCTGCTTACCTATCAGAGAGAGGCAGCCATCCATGCCATCCTGCCAATAGTGAAGGCGCTGTTCCAAACCAATCAGATAAAATTCGGAACGAGCAAGTGTACAGGAGTTGCAGTAAAGAAAGTGAGCAGCATGACAGGCGTCAAGGAGTTTTTTCCCAATACGTCAGGTGACCGGATAGCCTCCTTCCTGCTTGCCAACATCTATGGTCTGGATTTGACTATGACAAAAGCGAGAAACTTCACAACAGAGAATGACATCAAGAAACTCATGGATGACATGTTCCAGATATCAGACAATCTTTTACCTCTCATTCTCTGGAACATCAAGGGGTTCAAAAAGACAGAATTGGAAAACTGTTATGGATCGTACATCATCCGAAACATCCTAAACACGCTCAGTTTATTCGCAAAGGGAGAAAAATGGCTCAAGGCTGAAGACGTTTGCCACAAGGTAAGATTTTACAACTGGGGACCGGAAATACAATGTCTCTGGATGCTCAAATATAATTTTGAGAAACTGAGTCTCTACAACACGCATAACGAGCATTACATCTATGCCGACAGCATCATCAGCCAGCTCACCGACCCATTCATCAAAGGCTTTCTGTTTATGATGGCAGTATTCGGCATAGCGGAGATTGCCTACGACAAGGAGCCGGCTCCTGATGCCTCGTGCTATTACGATACGCTGAAATACGTGCGCCTTACTCCACTTGGCGAATACACCCTGAGCATGACTACGGAATACGAGAAGCCCAAGACACAAAAAGAGCCAGATAAGTTCTTTGAGGTTTACGAGGACAATCTGATGGTCAGAATGCTGAAGGAGGATAATCCATACGCTTCGGTTCTCAGCAATATAGGAAAATCCATCTCGAAGAAGCTTTACAAGGTTAGCTACGATTCGTTCCTGAATGGCTGTACCTGCAAGAAAGACATCACGAACAGAATTCGTCTCTTCAAGGAATACATCTGTCCGGAGCCACCAGCCAACTGGCTGCAATTCTTCAAGGATTTGGAAAAGCGATGCAATCCGATGACGGAAGTTAAGGAGGATAAATATACCCTACTTCAGATTCCTGCTGATGACAAGGAGCTTCAACGCGTCATCCTCACCGACCCGGAAATCAGAAAATACACTCTGAAGGCTGAGGGCTTCATCCTGCTGGTGCGAACTTTTTACAAGGATAAGGTGATGAAAGCCCTGCAGAAGCACGGATATCTGGTATAATTAGATTTTTAAATTACATTAAATATTAAATGATGACAAAGAAAGGTAAACATACAGTATTATTCATTTGCCTGGGCAACATCTGCCGCTCGCCTGCCGGAGAGGGCATCATGAAGAGTCTGGTAGAAAAAGCAGGACTGCAAGATGAGTTTGAAATCGATTCTGCGGGAATAGGCAACTGGCACGTGGGTCAGCTACCCGACAGCCGCATGAGAAAATGCGGAGCCGAGCACGGCTACAATTTCAACAGTCACGCCCGACAGTTCCAGAAATCAGACTTCAAGAAATTTGAAACCATCGTGGTGATGGACAACGAGAACTACCGCGCCATCACCTCCATGGCTTCCTGCCAGGCTGACAAGGACAAGGTGGTGCGCATGGCAGATTTCCTGACCCACCATCGTGAATACACCACCGTGCCCGATCCATACTACGGCGACTACAGCGACTTCGAGCTCGTTATCACGCTCCTGGAAGATGCCTGCCAGGGATTGCTGAACAATCTCGTAGAAGGATAACAAAAAAGAGGATGTGCCATAACTGCATGACACATCCTTTTTTCGTTTCTTCATAGATTTATTCATCGGATTACGCTGAATAACAATTCCACCTTATTATATTTATACAGTAATTTCCCCCGAACCATAGCAGCGATGATGATTCTCATCATACACCACGCAGAACTGGCCGGGAGCCACGCCGTGGATCGCCTCTTCTGAATGTATCATCCAGCGGCCATCTTCGAGTTTTTCGATAGTGGCTGGATGATACTCCGGCGTATGGCGAATCTTGAACGTTACCTTCTGCATCGCCACCTCGCGGGTGAGGAAATGGAAATCCTGAAGCGGGAAATCCTTCTTGTACGCTGTCTGAGGGTCGTAGCCGTGACTCACGTAGAGAATGTTCTTCTCCACATCCTTCTTGATTACGAACCAAGGTCCGCCGCCGAAGCCCAGTCCCTTGCGCTGGCCGATGGTATGGAACCACAAGCCCTTGTGGGTGCCGATGCGCTTGCCCGTCTCCATCTCTATCACGTCGCCCGGGTTCTCGCCCAGGTATCGGCGGATGTAATCGTTATAGTTGATCTGTCCCAGGAAGCAAATTCCTTGACTATCCTTGCGCTTGGCATTAATGAGATGTTCCTCTTCTGCTATCTCACGAATTTCATTCTTGATGTGATGACCGATAGGGAAAATCGCTTTTCGTAATTGCCAACTCTCTATCTGAGCCAGAAAATCGGTCTGATCCTTCACGGGGTCAGGACTCGTAACGAGCCATTTATCGCCGTTTTCATCCGTTTCGGTCTGCGCATAATGACCTGTAGCGATGAGGTCGTAGTTGTGGCCCATCTTCTCATCGAAGGCACCAAACTTGATGAGCCTGTTGCACATCACATCAGGGTTCGGGGTGAATCCAGCCTTCACCTTATCCATGGTGTAGCGAGTCACCTCGTTCCAGTATTCCTGATGGCAGTCAATTACCTGCAGCTTGCAGCCATACTTACGTGCCACGGCAGTAGCCATCTCCAGGTCTTCCTCTGAAGAGCAGTCCCATTCCTCCTTTTCTTCCGGTCCTATCTTGATATAGAAGCAGTCAGGGTGCAGGCCCAGTCGGGCAAACTCCCACACCACTACCGAACTATCCACGCCGCCCGAAAGCAGCACGGCCACCCGCTTGTCCTTTACCTCGGCAAGGAAGAGCTCGTCTCTGGTCTCCAGTTCCTTCTCTCTTGGAGTATCCGTTATCATCTTATTGTTATTATCCATTGTATATTCGCTATTATTCATTTGTGAAGGCAAAGTTACAACAAATTCTGCGAAAAGCCGCCATCTTATGCCGAAAAATCTCATATTTCGCCTAAATGTTTTCTCTTGCGCTACATTCTCCCCTTTATCCGCTCCTTCTTCTATCGAAATTCTCAATAGCAGAAATCGACTCATTCCAACACCAATTCTTTTTTGCTTTCGATTTTATCCATACCTTTGCAATCGAAAATCAGAGAAATGCGGTTATAGTAAAAATCAATAACATAGTTTAATATAAGAACATGGATATCTTAAAAAATCTGTTTTATGGCTTCCCTGATCTGTGGGGAGGCGGAGTAGCCCACTCCGTGCTGATCTTGGCGTTGGTCATCACCTTGGGTTTGAGTTTAGGAAAATTGAGAGTAAAGGGAGTCTCTCTCGGATTGGCATGGATTCTTTTCATCGGCCTCATCTTCGGTCACTTCTCTCTCAATCTCGATGAGCATCTGCTCCACTTCCTCAAGGAGTTCGGATTGATTCTCTTCGTCTATTCCATCGGTCTGGAGGTAGGACCAGGTTTCTTCGCTTCGTTCAAGAACGGCGGCAAGAGCCTCAACCTGCTCAGCATCATCGTGGTAGCGTTGAGTATCGTCACCACCCTCGCCATCTTCTCGTTCTCGGGAACATCCATCACTTCTATGGCAGGTATCCTCTCGGGTGCCGTTACCAACACCCCTGGACTCGGAGCTGCCCAGCAGGCATTCAGCGACCTGCGCCACATCGATGCTCCATCCATCGCAGCCGGCTACGCCATCGCCTACCCTATGGGTGTGCTCGGCGTCATCCTCTCCTTTATTATATTAAGGTATGCGCTGCGCATCAACAAGAGCGAAGAAGAAGCGGATGCCAAGCGCGGTATGGGACACCTTGAGGCGATGACCCTGAACACCTTCTCTGTAAAGGTGACCAACCAGATGGTATTCGGCGACACCATCAAGCAGATGAGAGAAATACTGAAACGCGACTTCATGGTTTCAAAGATAATCCGCAAAGATAGCGACAAGCACGATGAGGTGGTAAACGGACAGACCAAGATCAACGAGGGCGACATCCTGCAGATTGTAGCCAACCCTACCGTAGAAGAGCCAGTCATCGCCCTGCTCGGCGAGAAGGTTCAGGTGAGCGAGGAGAAGTTTGGCGAGGATTTGATTACCCGCCGCATCCGCATCACCAAGCCAGGCATCAACGGCAAGAGCATCAGCCAGTTGCAGATTCGTTCAAACCTCGGCGCCAATATTACCCGAGTAAACCGCAACGGTGTGGATCTGATTGCTACTCCACAGCTGAAGCTGCAGCTGGGCGACCGTGTTACCGTGGTGGGCACCGAACTTGCCATCGCTCATACCGAGAAAGTATTGGGTAACCAGATGAAGCGCCTCAACTACCCTAACCTGATTCCTATCTTCCTGGGCATCATGCTGGGTTGCATCGTGGCAAACATCCCATTCTTCATCCCAGGCATCAACGAGAACCTGCGCCTCGGTTTGACCGGCGGCCCTTTGGTAGTTGCTATCCTGATAGGTTACTTCGGTCCGAAGTACAACCTCGTTACCTACAACACCATCTCGGCCAATCTGATGCTCCGCGAAATAGGCATCTGCATCTTCCTGGCTTGCGTGGGACTGGGCACCGGCGAACAGTTTATCCAGACCGTGGCTTCAGAAAGTGGAATGACCTGGATTCTCTACGGCATTGCCATCACCATGATTCCAATCCTGGTGGGCGGCATCATCGGAAGATATGTGTTCCACATCAATTATTACACATTGCTCGGAGTATTGGCAGGCGCCAACACCAACCCATCTGCCCTGGCTTACGTACGTGAACAGACTTTGGCAGATGCACCATCTGTGGGCTATGCGAATGTTTATCCATTTGCCATGTTCCTCAGAATCATAACCATTCAGATTATCATTTTTGTATTCGGATAAATAAAATATATGGAAGAAAAAAACATTAAGATCTGCGACTGCGCAGAGAAAGGCATTGACAACTGCAACTGCAAGGAAATAGCAGAAACAGAACTGAGAAGAAAACTCGATCTGTTGTTACGCACCGGTAGCATTCTCATGGAGAGTGCTGCCGATACATCACGCATCATGCGAACGATGAAGCGTGCAGCAGCTTTCCTCGGACTCGACGAACGCTATATGCACCTTTACATCAACTGGAATGTGCTGATGGTGAACTATAGCGACGAGGTACACTCCTTCTCCAAGTTCCAGCGCTGTGAGAAGCACGGCATCAACCTTACCTCCATTTCGATGGTAAGTAAGCTCACCTGGACAGCCATCAAGGAAAACTATTCGCTCGAACAGTATGAGCAGGCCCTGAACGACATCAAGGCTACCCCACGCAGCTTCACCCCATGGCAGGTGGCTATAGGCGGCGGATTTGCCTGCGGCGGATTCTGCATCCAGTTCGGTTGCGACTGGCCAGCATTCTTCTTCTGTTCCCTGGCAGCCATCCTGGGCTTCCGCCTGAGAATGTTCCTGCCTACCAAGGGCTGCAACAACTATGTAGCCATCGGAATTTCGGCATTCGTGGCAACGCTGATTGCGTGGCTCACTTCGTTCCTTTCGCTCAACCCATCCATCGCAGCCGCCCTTCCGGGCTTCATGCATTCAGATACCCCTTGGCACCCGTTGATGGCGTGCGCCCTCTTCATCGTGCCGGGAGTTCCGCTGATCAACTTCGTGAGCGACATGCTCGACGGCTACATCGAGGTGGGAATGGTTCGTGCTCTGAACACCCTGCTGATGATCTTTGCCATGGCATTCGGCATTGCCTTTGCCATCCAGGTTTGCCACATCGACAACTTCGTGAAGGATCTTACGATGACTCCTCACCACGAATACTGGGAGTTCGCCATCGCAGCAGCCGTATCGGCGATGGGCTTCTCTACCATCTTCAGCATTCCTAGACGCCTGTTGCCAGTTGTGGCTGTGGGCGGCATCATCGCCGTTTGCTTCCGCAACTTCGTGAACCTGGGTCCATCCAACGGCAACATCGGTCTCGACATGGGCTTGAGCATCGGTTCGCTTGCCGGTTCTGCGCTCATCAGCGTCATCGTCATCAAGGCCCGCCACTGGTTCCACACCCCTCACCAGTGCATCACCATTCCTAGCGTCATCCCTATGGTACCTGGAGTCTTGATGTATCGTGCCCTGTTTGCCTTCATCGACATGCACGGCGTGGTAGGCGAGGTAACCGTGGGAATGAACAACCTGATCAAGGCATCGCTCGCCATCATCTGCATCGCCCTGGGTGTTGCCATTCCTAATGTATTCTTCCGTCGATTCATCGCCGACAACCGCAAGCGCAAGCTCCTCAACATGCTGGTGGAAAGAAAGAAGAAAAATGGCGAATTCGTGGATCTGCACGAAGTGGAAATCAAGTAAGATTGTTTTTCATCTCTCACAGATTACAGGATTTATCTGATTATTTTGCCCGAAAGCAGGGCTAATTAAAATAAAAGTTTTATCTTTGCACGCGTAATTATAAGACTAGTGAAAAAAGGAAAATGGAAATACGACAACTCAAATATTTTCTGAAGGTAGCCGAGACGCTCAATTTCTCGGAGGCATCACGCAAGCTCTACATCACGCAGAGTACCCTCTCGCAGCAGATTTCGCATCTGGAACAGGAAATAGGCTTGCCGCTCTTCGAACGTAACTCGCACGAGGTTTATCTCACCGAGGCAGGAAAGGAGCTTCTTCCCTATGCCCAGAATGCCGTAAACTGCACCATGGCATGCGTTGACCACATGAACGACCTGAAGGAGATGCTCACCGGCGAACTGAACATCGGCGTCACCTACTCCTTCAGCAACATCATGGCAGAAACGCTCATCGCCTTCCTCCATGCTTATCCTCACGTGAAGCTGAACATCCAGTACCGTTCGATGCAGGAGCTGATGGATGGATTGAAGAAGCGTGAGCTCGACCTTGTGCTCGCCTTCAAGCCAATCAAGACAGACAAGGCGATTGACAGCCGTGCCATCTTCAGCAACCGTCTGGCGGCGATCGTGAACGAGAACCATCCCCTGGCGCGTCTTTCATCCATCAAGCTCTCAGAGCTGGAGCGCTACGACCTCATTCTTCCATGCAAGGGGCTGCAGGCCCGCAACGCCTTCGATTACCTGATAGAGGGCAAGGATCTCGACTTCAAGATCATGGTAGAGGTGAATAATGTGAACATCATCTTCGACCTCTTGCATCGCAGCAACCTGGTAACGGTTCTTTCAGAATCCACCACCATCCTGGAAAAAGGCATGAGAGCGATTCCGATTGATGCTGCCGACAACGAGATGGATGGCTGCATCCACATCCTGAAGGATGCGTACATGAAGAACTCGGCGCAGGAGTTTATCCGCATGCTGAGCCAGAGCACCAGCATCCTCGCCAATTTTGCGCTGAAGGATATTCTGAGATAGAATCGGGAAAGGATAGAAAGCTTTTGCCCTTTCAGGGCGACAGGCTTGCGTCCATAATTACCCAGGGCGGTGCCCTGGGCTAAGAGCTTCTGCCCTTTCAGGGCGTACCGAGCTAAAAAACAAAGGCGTGCTGAACACAAGAATAAAATGAAATAAAGGGAAGATTGTAATTCAATCTAAAAAGGCTGTCTCCGACTTGATTGCGGAGGCAGCCTTCATTTTTTTTATTTCTAATAAAAGTTTTTGCTCTTTAAAATTGAGAATGCATTATTTTTTTGTTTAAGAGAATGCATTATTTCTTTCGGGCGATAATGATGGTTACACCAGCCAGGATAGCAAGGATGCCGATGGCAAGCTGGAAGGAGAAACTCTCGCCGAAGATACAGACGCCGATGATAACTGCCGTTACAGGCTCCAACGCTCCCATGATGGCAGCAGGAGTACTGCCGATGAGATTGATGGAAATCGTCATGAAGAAGAGCGACAGTACCGTTGGCAACAACGCCAGCTGGACAGCATAGAGCCAATGCATAGGAGTCTGCAGCATCTGAATCTTCTCGCCTGCAATAAACGAATAGATGAACATCGTGATGAGTCCGAACAACAGGATGTAAAAGGTGAACTTGATGTTCGACATTCCCGGATTCTTCCATTGGTTCACGGAGATGATGTAGAGCGCATAGAGCAGGGAAGAACACATCACCAGCGCAAAACCAGCCGTGCTCAACTTATCGTTCCCATCGCCCTGATAAAGCAAGCCCACACCCGATACTGCCAGGAGGATAGCCAGGGTGGTGGACCACGTCACCTTCTCATGGAAGAATACCGTCATCAGAATCGCCGTCATGATCGGATAGACAAAGAGAATGGTACTGGCAATACCTGCCGCCATGTAGTGGAAGCTCACATAGAGCGTGGCAGAAGAAAGAGAGAACATGCAACCCAGCGTAGCGAGTCGGATCAAGTGTCCCCACTTTACCTTGAAACTCTCCTTGCGGAACAGCATCACCACGGCAAACATCGCCACAGCCAGGAGATAGCGGTAGATGAGTACCGAACTGGAATTGAATCCATCCCCATAAAGTTCCAACGTACCCAAAGGATTGGTACCATAACACACGGCGGCTACAACACCCGCCGCAAAGCCCTTAACTTTATTACTGCTTGTCATTGAACTAAAAATGCTTTTTTATTTTACTAAGTTTTTTCTTATACCTTATTATATAATATCATTTCTTTCGAGAATCTATTCTGAGAATCAATATCGAGAATCTATTCTGAGAAATTATTTCGAGAATCTATTCTGAGAAATTATTTCGAGAATCTATTCTGATAATTTATTTCGAGCTGCAAAAGTACGGCATTTTTTCGAGATAAACTAACAAAATCGTATAAATCTCTTGCCATCTTTGAGAAAATCAGCCCGATTCTTGCTCTTTATCAAAATAAATCGTATCTTTGCAAAGATTATGTAGCAAAGCAGAAATCAATATGATACTAAACAATAAACATTTGTAACTATGGAACAAATTAAAAACGATCAGCTCACCGTTGAAATTTCAGCGCACGGAGCAGAACTCAAGAGCATCAAGGATGCTGATGGTAACGAATATCTCTGGGATGGCGACAAGGAATTCTGGGGCGGACAATCACCTCTCCTCTTCCCTATCGTAGGCGGATTGTGGAAGAACACCTACCGCATCGGCGACAAGGAATACACCCTGTCTCGCCATGGTTTCGGCAAGCTCGTAGATTTCAAGCTCGTTGGCAAGACAGGCGATCGCCTTACCTTCGCCCTCATCGACAACGAGGAGACCTTCGAGAACTATCCTTACCACTTCAACCTCGCCGTTTCCTATCGCCTTGCCGGCAACGAACTCCACGTTATCTGGCACGTTGAGAATACCGACGACAAGGTAATCTACTTCCAGATTGGCGGTCACCCTGCATTCAAGGTACCAGGCTGCAAAAAGGGAGAGAAGCTGAAGGCATTCCTCAAGCTCGACAACGAGGCTCCAACCCGCCTCTTCGCTACCATCGGAGGCTGCATCGACCCTAACGCTCGCGAGACGGTCCAGACCGACAACGGTATCCTGGAGGTAACAGACGAATCATTCGCAGACGATGCCTACATCTTCGATAAGAGCCAGGTGAAGCAGATTTCCCTGCTCAACGAGAAGGGCGAGCCACACGTAACTGTAGAGTTCAAGACTCCTGCCGTAGGCGTCTGGAATCCGGGCAACCACGCTCCATTCGTCTGCATCGAACCTTGGTTCGGTACCTGCGACTGGGCTGAATACACCGGCGAGTTCAAGGATAAGTACATGATGAACAGCCTGCAGCCAGGTGCCAGCTTCATGAGTGAATACATCATCAGAATCGAAAAGTAATATAAACATTGAACTTTGAGCTTGGAACTTTGAACTTTATGATTAGTTTTCCTGCAGAAATTTAGGGCTATTTTCTAAAAGGTAGGGCATTTCATAAAGTTCAAAGCTCAATGTTCAAAGTTCAAAGTAAATAAACTATGGAAGAAAAAGAAAATTTGCAGCTCCCCGAGAACGCATTCCGCGAACTCAAGGACGGGGAGGAATACAAGCCGCTGATGTCGCCAGACAAGGTTTATCCTGAGGTAAACGGATGGTCGGTGACTTGGGGTATCGTGATGGCCGTCATCTTCTCTGCCGCCGCAGC
>JAIINY010000371.1:0-2213 GCA_022741625.1 Prevotella sp.
CAGACAGCTATGTCTGGCGATTCGGCTGATCATCTCCTTGTCAGTCATAGCTGTTTGCTCAAAGATATGGGCGAATCGGCGAGTCTCTTCATTTCCTCCTGCATTGGGAAGATAATGGATCTCATATTTTATAGCCATCGTTTTCTTCTTTCTGTTTAGCGATACAAAGGTAATCTTTTATTCTTAAACTACCAAATAAAAATGGCACTAATATGGAAGAGCGGTGTCATTGATATATGTAAGTGGTGTAAATGATGTATGTAAGTTGTGTCATTGATATATGTGAGGACTGCTTATTATGTATGAACAAGCATCGAAAGAAGCTTTGAAAGTTGTCGGAATATACTATAGAAGTTGTCGGAATCATTAATGTCTGTCGTCGGGATTGTAGTATTCGCCAGTCGCACAACAGCTGTTGTGCGCTTGCATATCAGCTGTTATGCGCTTGCACAACACGTGTTGTGCGCTTGTAATCCAGCTGTTGTGCAGTAAACTTTGTAACTCCCATCCTTCACCATAAGTCTTTGATATTTAGTAGAATCAAAGAAATGGTGAGGGATGTTTGTATTTGTTATATTTTTTATCCATCAATCCAAATGCTTAAAGCTTTTGATAGCTTGAATTCTGGCAGTTGTGCTATGATGCACCGACGCAAGAATTTGAATACTCCGTTATAACATTCCATTATTATCTTGCCATCCAAACTCAAAATGGCATAAGTATTATAGATTGGTACTTCGTGGTTCCAACTACCATTTACCCGATGGTAGTCATTATCGCTTCCTATTTGATAAGTTTGGAAGCTTTTCTTGCTTAGTAAAGCTAAGCGAGATGAAGTGTCAGGAATACTATTAAGTTCTTCCAATACATCAGGAACATCATAGTTGTTGCCATCTTGGTAACGCAATTGATAGAACTTCTCCAAGAAAGGGATGAACTCTTTGTCTAACAACTTTTCGTCAAGTGTGTAAACATAATAATCCTCTGTTTCTTGGCGAACGTAAATGTCTTCAAGGTGATACTCTTTTTCTATCTCCTTGAAAATGTTTTCGAGTGGCATCTCGTCAAGATGCTTCGATATTTCTTTCTTTCCAATGGCTGTTTTTATCTTCAGCCCGATTGCTAAATAACATCCCATGATTTTGTATTTTTAAGTTGTGTTAATGAGGTAAAGTAGTCACCTTGTTATATGGCAATTCCTTTCCTTGTTACATTATGATTAAACCATATCTATCCATATTAATACATGTGTTGCAAAAATACGAGTTTTCTTTCTAATCACCAAATTTTTATAATAAAGGAATGCCTAAAAAGGCAAAAAATAGTGAAATAGAGCATTTGTTCCTCCGTAGTCGGACAATAAAGATGGAAAGAACATATAAAAAGCATAAAAAGTTTCTGATTTTTCTCATAAACAAATTAGATTTCATATCTTTGCGCAAAATTAGAAACAATGACAGAACTATTGAGTATATTATATAAGCTGCGGATATTCACTTTGGATGAACTTTCTGAGGCTCTGAAAGACAAGGTGAAATCGGTGGAAGCGTTGCTTGCTCGATACAAGCAACAAGGGTGGATTGTGGCTATACGGCGCAATACCTATTTCGCGACAACCTCGAAAAGGTGATGCGACTAGTGGAGATACTCAACTATTCCGACCGTTGCCATATCCTGACTGTTGGCTCAAGCAGAAAAGACAACGCTACGCCTACGGAATATACTGACTTTCCGCAGATAGACAAGATCCGTTTTCCGCAGATTCGTTTCTCAAAGCTATTGGTTCTGACAGAATCAGAGAAAGAATATGTGCGGGAATTCAATGACAAGAAGTATATTCCAGAATTGCTGTTCGAAGATAAAGAGATGGTCAATAGAATCAAATTTCATCCTATGGCTTTGTGGAAGACAAGGAGTCGTTGAATGTTTTTCTGTAAATTTTGAAAAAAGTTGTTGTTTTGCTTAGTTTTTTGCTTGGCTCAACTGTATAGATAGTGTATGAAACAGGAAAAGGACATAGAAAGAATGTTTCGTCAGCATTACGAGAAGATGTACAATCTGGCCAGAAGCATCCTCTCCGATGACGATGAAAGCAAGGATGTAGTGAGCGAAGTCTTTACCACGATTCTTGCCGATGATGTAGTCCTGATGCCTGAGAGTGAGGAAGGATTCCTGATGAGGAGCGTCCGCAACCGCTGTCTCAACCTGATAGC
>JAIINY010000372.1:0-2206 GCA_022741625.1 Prevotella sp.
CATCTATCTCAAAAGAAGCAGAACTGTTGTCTTTATCCTCCAACCCCCATGATACGAGATGAGTATTTATCGCTGATTCTATGGAACTGATCAACCTGTCTTGAACGGCATACCGCTTGGCTATGTCACGGAATTGCCGCAGAGAATCAGCTACTTCCCTGATGATTGCATCAGCACGCCGAATGCCATTGTCCTTGGCAAACAGAATGGCATCATATCTATTCCCGACTTGATGGCCATCTCGTAATAGGTCATCTCTATCTCGGCAGAACTATATTTCGTATCGCCAAATTTCAATATATAGTAATCATAATCCTGCAGCCCAGTCACTTGACCGCTTCGTATCTCCCCCGTAGCTTTATTGATGGCAATGATAGCCTTAGGTTGGCGTCCACCAGCCGATGTTCCCACCGTAAGCAAGGACTGCATAGTGATAGATTCCTCTGGCATGATATGGGAATTTTTACGCTCGATGAAAATGCGCTCAGCCAAGTCTGCCAACGACTTGACATCTATCTTTTCTGCCTTATCCGTCTTTGCTACCTCTGGTAAGAATTCCAATGCACCCATACCTCGCTTACCGATAAAGGATAGTTTATCCAACGGAGTTATATCAGCATTAGGAATATGATTTTGAATTCGCCAAAGTTCAAAAAGCTGATTACCCCAAGCATCCGGCAACGAATCTGCCAAAAATGCAGGAAGTTTTTGGTACATTTTGGCATCCTCTCCCCACACGGGTGTCATTGCACAAATACCACGCACAGGGGCTTGAAGAGGAGAAACATCAATTCCCTTCTTCAAAAACTCTGGATTATATGTAAAGTACGATAGCCTACGGTGTTCGTCCCATGCCAAGCGACCGATTTCCTCGTCCCAAAGTATTACTCTTAACGTATTTACCATAACCAGTTATTATTTAGTATGACGTATTCTCTGTGCCTTCTTCTCATCCTTTCTCATCAAATAAGGTGAAGGGGGTAGTTCTGGAAGCACATCATTTATGGCATCAATCTGCCCCACCACCTTCAGCAAGAGAAGAAAAGTGGCAAGCGAAAGATTGCCCGCTGTTCCATTCTCAAACTTGTGGATGGTGGTCAAACCAAGCCCCGTAAGCTTGGCTACCTCTTTCTGGGTGAGATTGCATCTCATTCTATATTCCTTGAATCTCACTCCCAGCAAGCGTACCAACTCTGGAGTAGAATATTCATATAAATCTGCCATAATCTTCTATTCATTTATCTATCATTATAATGATATTTAGCCATTATATCAGCCTTTATCTTCAATATACTGATATTTACGGATGCAAATATAACAAAAAGAAATGAGACTGACAGACTTTCAAGATTTTTTTTCTAACTTTCTGTATTTTTCATGAAAATGATGTGAGGAGCCGCTTACAAATGACGCAGATTCATCCATTCCTTTATTCACGCACATAAACATTTTTTCTTAAAAAAAGTCTCAAAGTATCATTGCTCGCTTGTATATTGCTGATGCGTAATGGTTTACAAAATGTTACTTTTAAATATGTTTACAAAGAAGTATCATAGAAGTATCATGATTTCCATAAAAGTATCATCAAATCACCATAAAGCATTGTACAAAAACACAAAAATGTAGTCAACTAAATATAGGAAACTACAATCGCTTGCTCAAATAAATTGCCCAAAAATCACCCCATAAAATGGGCACTCGATGCCCACCGTACGGGCAATGAGTGCCCATTTTATGGGCTGTCAATGCCCTTCACATGGTTCCTGAGTGCCCGTGTGACGGGCACTCAGGGACCAGCCAATGTGCTTATTCCTAACTGCAGTTGTCTGCATCTTATTCCTGGTTAATATTGACATACTTTATAAACTAAAAAAATAGACACTATCAATTATATAAAACGGAAATACTAGGCATTTCTTAGTTTTTACTCCTGTTTTTCTAGACATAAATCCTCCCAAAAAGGCCTTCTTGTAAGCGACTTACCTGAATTTTATGATACTTCTATGGAATTCATGATACTTCCATGATACTTTTTTGTAAACATATTCAGAAGTCTCACTTTATAAGCCTTTATGAATCAATAACATGCCAGAAATCAATGATACTTTGGTAAGCGTCTCCGCGTTTATACCTTGCATAATTCAAAAAAAGCAGTAACAGCTGATTAAACTAATGCTGTTACTGCTTTTTCCATCGGTCAGGAAGT
>JAIINY010000373.1:0-2196 GCA_022741625.1 Prevotella sp.
GTTGGGAGGGCTATGCTTTCGAGCAGGTTTGTCTGCATCATATTCCTCAAATCAAGAAGAAGTTGGGAATTGGTGGCATTCTGTCGAATATCTGCACGTGGTCGTGTCGTGCTTTTACGGATGCAGAGGGTAATAAGCAACCTGGGGCACAGATTGACTTGATAATAGATAGGGGAGACAAGACCATCAATCTCTGTGAGATGAAATTCGTGAATCATCCTTATTCCATCACTCCCGATTATGCGGCTTGGTTAATCAGGCGCAGGGAGTTGTTCAAGCAAGCTACAGGAACGAAGAAGACCCTCCATCTAACGATGATAACTTCGTATGGTGTGGAGCATAATGCTGGCTGGCAAAACATTCAGAACGAGGTGGTGCTAAATGATTTGTTCAAAGTAGAATAACACGGGCTTTATGGCTGTTGTGTTATCCTTAGTACGAGCAAATTTTAAATTAGTGATTTTGGAATAACTAACTGAGAAATTACTAAAAATAAAAAAGAGCGGGAAAACAATCGGGGGTTAACAGAGTTAACAGTTAACAGTTGTTTTTCCGCTCTTTTCAATATGATTTTACCACAAATCTGCTGGCGACAGATCCTTGTCCTTTCTGCCCATCAGATAGTAATCGGCAAGGAACTGGAGGTTTGCCTGGGTAATCTTCAAGCCTGCCTCCCTTATGTATCGGCTGGTGAAGATATTGGCGTCAGGCAACATATTGTTGTCTATCAGCTTGCACACAATCTCGTAAGGAAGTGGGCGGCCGTTGCCGCTGATGATGCTGAAGCAGTCTTCCTCAGCGCGCTCAGCGTTGTAGTAAGGATTTTCAGGCGAAGCGATGCAGTGGGCGAAGCCGAAACTGATATTGATACCCGTATAAGGACTTGCGCTCACAATGATGCCCTTTTCGTATTTCTGTGGGAATCGAATATCCTTAGGCAATTCGAATTCAATCTCATTGAGGAACTCCTTCAGGGTCTTCACATCCTCCAGGAAGATGAACTTGTCGCCATAATCCTTTGCCTTCAGCAGGTTGTAATCGTGGATAGCCTTCTCGCGATCTACGCTAGCCTCCATCTTCTCGATCTTCTCCTTGAATTCCTTATCCTCCCAGAGTTTGTGGGTAGGCATTTCAGCCGTAATCTTCTCAAGCCACTCTAAGGAAGTAAGCGCCAGAAGATTGCTTCTGCTGGCAATGGTCATCTCCATCTGTATGGAGTAGGCCATAGGCTCTGTAAGTCCCTGAGGAGAATTTGCCATCTGCTGGAGAGCAAATTGCAGGCGCTGGCGGTTGCCCACATTGAAGTAGCAGCCATAGTGGAACCAAGCCAACGTGTCGCGGCGGTGGATTTCGTCGAGCTGCTTCTCTTCTTCTTCATTCTGATTCTCCAGTACAGGCATTTCGCTCAGATAGGTAATCAGACGCTCATTCTCAGGCGCAGTCTCATATTCCTTGTCGAGCAGATTATAGGCAAGCTTGGCAGCCAGCGTCATCGTACTGAAGAGGAAAGGAACGGCTTCCTGAATGTAGGTGCTCTGCTGGTAATGGTGCCAGCACAGGAACTTGATGTCGGCGAAGTTGATTTCTTCCGGATCGTATTCTGGAACATCTTCGTTCAGGGAATTCGGAACGAAATCATCCTCATTTTCATAGAATGGGATGTAGGAACCGTAGCGCTTCTTGCATTCCGCAGTAAACGCCTTCCAGATTCCTGCGCCGGAAATCACATCCTCAAAGTAGCCCGCAATGCTGAGTGCAAGCTGCTTGGCATCCTCCACATTCTTAAACTGATGGGTGAAGCACGCCTCGTCGAGGACGTGGTATATTTCGTTAGCCAGTTCTGTATAGTACTGATCTACTTCGTTTGGTTTCTCGTATGGATGCATTGCCATCCAATCCTGGGTGAAAATTACCTTTTTCATTTTTTTCGATTCTTTGTTATTCGAGGTTAAGCGATGTCGTTGTGACGCGATATTCGTTCTTCTCGGTTGATGTTTATGATTCTTGTTAGCCAGTTCGGAGCAATATTGCCCGATTTATCTGTAAAGATAATGCAAAGATAATGAATTCTGCGCAAAAAATGCAAGAAATTCGCAGTTTTTTCGTATCTTTGCACCCGAATTTAGGCAATCTTAATAAATGCGTGGGATTGCCGCAAGCGTTTCGGAAGGATTTTGCACCCTAATTCATGGCTGG
>JAIINY010000374.1:0-2193 GCA_022741625.1 Prevotella sp.
TTGGGCATGGAAAGCCGAAAGGCAAATATCTCGTCTTTTGTTCTTAGAGGAGGGAGCGAGGTTATGTTTTGGGAACCCCAAAACTCCTCGCTCCACCATGAGGTCGGAGAAATTTTGCTCCCGATGGTCGCAGAAAGTGAGTGTACCAATAGTAAACTGCTCATCAAATGCACAAGCAAAATACAGTTATGTTACTTTATCTTGATATTTATACCTATCAAATGATATTTATACTTATTCGTTGCTTCTTAGTGAGAGTACATAAGTTACATGACATTCTACAATAATTTGTATTATAGTATTCTAATTAAGGTTAACCTTTTACGATTAGTTTTACTTTTTTGCTATATTTGCACTAAAATACATATAAATATAGAATACATATATAATTCATGCTTATGAAACATAATCTTTTTAAAGGAGTACTTTTAACAATGACTTTGGTCATATTGTATTCATGCACATCAGAGTCTCCCTCTAATACAGACAATGTGCAACAAACACGTGTGCAGCAAATAAAAGATGACCAAGCAGTACAATTGGGTGAAGAGTTATATAACTCTTTTTCTTATAAGCTTACAAGAAATCAAGAAGAAAATACACCAGATTATTTTGGTGGTTCTTATAGCGATTCACAAGATAACCTTATAGTGCTTATTAAAGGAATGGACAAAGAAGGAATAAAAGATGTCTATCAACGTATTGGAAAGCATGATAATTTAAAATTCAAAGAATGTTCATACTCCTTGCAAGAATTAAGAGATTTAAAAGAAAAAATAAGTGATATATACTTTTCTATAAAAAATAAGCGAAAGAATTTACAATGGGTATCCGTTGGTATAAGCATTGAAAAGAATAGAATAGTCGTTTTTTTGGAAGATGTGTCTTCTTATGCTATAAAAAAATTCAAAAAAGAGGTGATAGATTCTCCTATGGTTATTTTTGAAGAAATGCATGAGGTTAAAGACTTGAGCTACATTATCGTTGATTCCATAGATAATGACAATTTGTTGACAAGATCTACGGCAAAGACAAATATACATTTAGGGTCTGCGATTACACTTTCGGGAGCCGAATACTCGGCTACAGGTTCTGTTGGATTCCGAGCAATGAAAGGGAATGAACATAGCTTTATAACGGCAGCTCATGTTGTTCCTATAAATGGACTTACAGTATATTCCAACTCTAAAGCCTGTGGTACTTCTGTTGCTACAACTAGGGGACCTAAAGCAGAAGCAGCTTTTATTAAAGTTAATTATAATAATTTTTATCCAACAAATGTAGCTCAATGGACAAAAACGGCAACGGTAGCAGGTATTATTTCTTATAACAACTTGGTTAATAGAAATGTTGTACTTGAAGGGTGTACAACCAAAAAAGCGATAGAAGCCAAAGTATACACAATAGACAATACAAGGGAAGTTACGCTTCAAACAGTTGCGGGTAAATATAAATTCTCACTATCAAACGTTGTATATGCAAAGTTGGCTGTTCAATCTGTTAGTGGAAGACCCAAAGAAGGTGATAGCGGCGGTGTAATTTACGATAAAAGTACAAAAAAAATATGTGGAGAACTTCAAGGTAAGGTAACTATAACCTCAGGAAACACAACCACTTATTGTTTGTCATTTTCTAGTGCAGAAAAGGCATTGAACGCATTAGGGGCTTCAATTACTTGGAACAAGTAAAATACATACTTTATGCAAAAAAGGAAAGTTGTGCCTAACACACTTTCCTTTTTATTTTAAGTAACGGCAAAAACTTGGAATTGTGTCAAATTTAAATACGAAAGAATTTGATAAAGACCCCATTTTATTAATAAGGACTTTTAATAGCCCTTTGAAATGAAAACGTACTCTTAAGATTTTGACGGATTATAATTATCTTAAGACGAAGAGAGTTTCCCTTATGACAATTATTTTTTGCCTAAAAATTTCATAGTCTTATTTTATTTTTGTATTTTTGCTACCGAAAAGAGTTGTTTGACAAGCAAACTTATGTATAATACAGAAGTTAGAACTATTACCAAATCATTACCTCCATTGAGGTGAGACGCTCATAATTCGCTCATTTTAAGCTATTCCACAGATTTTGGCAGAATTTTTCGGAAAAATACTACCCAACGGTGTGGAGATTTTTTCGAAAACCGAAGGCTCGACCTTTTATTTCCAAAGCCCGCTGCCATACCTTTGC
>JAIINY010000375.1:0-2192 GCA_022741625.1 Prevotella sp.
GTTATACTATTTCGCGCGTAATTTTATAAAAATCTTCGCTACCCTGTCGTTCGCCGGAAAAGGATAATCACTGCGGGGAAAATCTTACTGCTCAATACATGTTTTCATATTTCAGCAGCCGTCGAAATGTAAAACAGACAAACAGTTAATTAACCTCACAACCCGAAAGGATGAATACCCTGATGAATGAGACGGTCAAAGAACCGCACGACCGGTCAAGAAACCCTTTAATTTGTATGCAAATCATTCCAAAGCATTTAGCTCATGAATTAAATTAAATTTATTAATCAGATTTAATTATTTAAACGCTAATTATTGTGCAGGATATTTTTTTAGATTTCATTACATCCTTACCTGCTGAGGAAGTTCTTATTTTAAATAAATTCATTTAAAAAGAGCCGGACAATTTTCGACTCATCCAGAGAACTTCAAATGCGCAAATTAATGAATCGTACATTGCTTTCGCAATGTGTATTAGTGGCTTTAACGTCATTTGGCGCCCAGGCTAACGTAACACCCGCTACGCCCTGCCAGCCGGGCGTGACATCGCAGACCTGCGGCTTAACGAAATATGTAGATAATAGTTTCTATGAAGATCCCGGCGTGACTAATGCCATTATGGCCGACACCACCGCAAATAATATCTTTATGGATGGAAGCCGTGAATCAGGGGATACCCAGTCATTAACCGTTTCTGGTACCGACATGTCCGGCCATTATATTCAGGGCAGCAACGGGGGGACGGCTAATATTACGGTGAATAACGGCGCCACCGTCGATATGATCGAAGTGGGCAATACCGGTGCAACCACCAATACGACGGTGACCATCGATGACGCCACGCTGAATGGCGAAAATGACGCCGGAAGCTACGAGGGCAAGAAAGCCTATATGATGGGTTCCGCCATTTATCTCGACCCCATGGATAAAGGTTACCACACCGTCAATGTTGAGGACGGCAGCATGCTGCACGGCAGTATTCTCAGTGCGGGAGCCGGTGCACAAAATATTGCCATCAGCAACAGCAATGTGTACAGTTTTCGAAAATTATGCGAAAACACCATGCGGAGATAAAATCTCTGCATCATCCGATTGTTCTTCCTGTAGCACATCGTTGATGCCAAGAGAAGAAACATAGGGAAGAAAAGAAAGATAATCTTGAATATCATAGATCAAATTGTAATGTAAAACGGTCAATAATCTTCGAATAGCTCCAACTCAATAATTCCATAGGTGACTTCCATGAAAAGTCGCTCGACATCCGCCATTGTCAAAGCATTTGAAGCAAGGCGTTTCTTGAAACCAGCATCCTTTCTCATAAGAATCTTGGCACTTCGGTCAATGTCAAGCAGAGGAATATGCCACTCTTGCCCACGGACATAATCATTGTTGGAATGACAGACCCGAAGGGTAATACACCGACAGCAGACGGTCTGCACCATGCCATGCCGTGAAACTGCGGTGTCTTTCCAATGGAACGAACTGCCAACGTCTATCCATGTGTGGCATTTGTGGATGATGTCCACGATGTTCTGAAGCTGCATGTCGCTCATAAATGGAACGTAATGTCACATGAAACACATAAGCATGTCCGCCTTGTTACGCTTGTACTTGAAGAAGCCTGTCCTCGCTTGCAGTTCCATGTCGTGGCACAAGTCACCGTACATGAACTCCAAGGACTCATAGATTGTCACCATGACGGAGTGGACATTTCCATTGGCATCCGTACTGGCATTCATCTTGTACATTCGCCCGAAATTAGGGTTGGAGAAGGCACAGCAGAACTGTCCGAACTCTGTATGTACGGAAGTCACCTTGTGGTAAAGGATGACCAGTTCCATCTGGTCTTCGAACAGGTTCATCACCTCTTCGAGAGGACAAGGCTTTTCCAACTTGAAGTCAAGCAGGACATAGCCGTCTTCATAGACTGGCTGTTCCATGCGCTCCTGGTTGATAAGATCCGGCAACTGCAATGGTGCAAGTGCCAGGAAGTCGTTGAGAAATTTATGCAGCATAACTATTGTGTTTATAATGAAGAAATGTATAGCTTGATGAACATATCTGGTAACCCGTCTGTCATATTCTTGTCCATCTGCAAGGAACGGCTAAGACAGGCGATTGTGCCTAAAGCATCTATTGACAGTTGCACCAAATCCTTTCGCTGATTCTCTGAAAGCATCGCCATTCCGAAG
>JAIINY010000376.1:0-2161 GCA_022741625.1 Prevotella sp.
ATCTCCTTATTATATAAGGATACGGAGAATGGCTGGAATGCTCAGCTTGCCTCTTCCTTCACGGGCACCAAGCTCGCTTTGGTTTCTCCTTTCAAGGATGCCGACCAGTGGGACAAGGCGATGTTCGGTCTCGACCTGAGTGCTGAGAAACAATTCAAGAACGGCATCTCCATCTTCTTCAAGGCCAACAATCTGCTCGATGCCAAGCGCGAGAGATACTTGAAGACCGTAAACAAAAGCAACCTTGAGTATGAGGGACAGAAGAGCGATAAGACCATCGTGGGAACTTATCAGTATGGCAGAACCTTCCTTCTGGGAGTAAGATACAAGCTTTAAAAGGTAAAAAGGTAAAAAAGTAAAAAGGTAAAAAATGAAAAAGATAAATACTTTTGCTGCTTTGCTTATGATGGCAGCAGCTGCAATGTTCTCCACATCTTGCGAGAACGATAATATCAATCCATACGATTACGTGAATAATGGCGGTAATGGAAGTGGAAGTAATGAGAACCAGGGTTCTAAGGATGTCATCACAACGAAGGTGGCAGAATATCCAGCAGGTTCTGTGGTTTGGAGCAAGGATACTACCCTGAGCGAGAGCGTTGAGATTCCTGTAGGAGCATCGCTCTACATTGAGCCGGGTGTAACCGTTACCTGCAAATCAGAGGTTCAGGTGCCGGTAGAGATCGTGGTATTGGGCAATCTCTATTGCCTGGGAACTGCTGAGAAGCCAGTAGTCTTTACTTCTGATACCAGAAAGCCTGCTGATTGGGGCGGCATCATCTGCGGATACAATTCTGAGGAGGTGGTGCTCAACCACGTGGATGTGGCCTATGCCGGCGCTACTCCTACCGAGAGTTCAGCTTCTTTCCAGAACAAGCTTTTTAAGACCACCATCGATGGTGGTGTGCCAGCCTTCCACTTCTGTAATGTGAACGGCAAGTTTGTGATGGCAAACAGTTTCTTCCATGATAACTACAACGACCAGACTTACTTCACAGGTGGTAATGGTGTGATTATCAACAATATCTTTGCTGATAGCGGAAATGCAGCCGATGGCGGTGAGGCCATCAACGTGAAGGCGGGTTGCAAGCTCGATGTAGCCAACAACATCATCTACAACGCCTGCACCAACGCCTTCAAGCTTTCTAATGCCGGCAATAGCGAGGTGATTCCTCTCACCGAGATGACCGCCTATAACAATACCATCATCAACTGCGGCTGGCGCCGTTCCAAGAACAAGAAGGGTGGTTCTGTCTGGGTAGAGAAGGCAGCGAAGCCAGTCTTCGTGAACAACCTCATCTACGATTCCCGTTTCGGCTTGAAGCAGCCAAAGAAGGATGGTGCTGATATAGAGCACAGCCGTCTTACACCAAACTACTACTTTGCATCTACAGAGACAGGAGTAGAGCAGATGGCGAAGAATGCAGCTTTGGGCATCTGGTTTGATACCGATATCAAGAGCAGCGTTGCTGGTCAGTTCAACCCGCTCTTCAAGAGTTTCAAGCAGAGCGAGAAGATGAACATCAATTGCGAGATTGATGATGTAGCCCAGGGTGCTCCATTGGCATTCGACAAGAGTTGGAATTTCGATTATCAGGCAGGCAGTCCTGCCCTCTCAGGAGGTGTAACCGATTTTGCCCGCCTCTTCCCACAAGGTCTGCCATTCTTCGGCATGAAGCAGGTGAATTTCCTGGATAAGAATAACGACCAGAACTATTACTTCGCCGCCCCATTGCCAAGCGCAAGATTCGGAGCATGGCTGTAGGATGAATATAATAATAAAGGAAAAAGCGTGCAGGCAACATCATAGTCGCCTGCACGCTTTTCGTTTTTATCATTTTTATCATCTAAATTTGTTGTGATTTCCAATCGAACACGATGGTGTTGTCTTCTTTGATATTGAAGCTCATGCCTACTTTGATAATTTCTTTGCCGCTCATGGCAAAGGTATTGACATAATGCTTGCTTTCTATCTGCTCAAGAGCCTCCTGGGCAGTCTTTCCAAATTTCAGCTCCATCACATAGATAGCATCATCCGTCTCCATGGTTATATCAATTCTACCCTTTGATGTATGTTGTTCCACTATAATTCTAAAATTCGTGAGCAAGGCAAAGATGATATACATCGTTTGCTGGTAATGACCTTCGTAATGGGTGTTGT
>JAIINY010000377.1:0-2161 GCA_022741625.1 Prevotella sp.
ATCCGGAGCGTTGTCCTGCAGCTTCTTCATCCAGGTCTGCTCAAAACCGATGCTGCCCACTTTCAGATAGAGGGCACTCTTCGAAAGTTCCATCATCTGCTGGGCGTATGGCTCGTAAGTCTCCGGGTTGTTGCCATTCGATACCATCACGTTGACATCCACCTTGCCTTTGGCAATTTGATCTACGAAATACTTGTAGGGGGAAATCGTAACTGTAACTGTAACCGTAACCGCCGGCTTCTCTTTTCCGGAAGTCTTTCCCGAATCAGCCTGTTTCTGAGGGGTACCCTTGCATCCGGCAAGAATGATACATAATATAATAAGGTATAGAAATCTCTTCATATTATTAAAAATCTCCTTATGTTATAATCTGCTTATATGTTTATACGATGAAGCTGAGGCCATAAACCAAGAGGATATATCTCAGCACTTTTCCGATGGTGATGCTGATGGTAGAGATGATGATATTGGCTCTTGTCAGCCCCAGCACGATGGTGATGGCGCTTCCCAAAATCGGGATGAAGGCGAAGAAGCCCATCCAGGCACCTCTATCAGCCATGAATCTTTCTGCCTGATCCAGTTTCTCCTTCTTCACGTGCAGATATTTCTCTATCCATTCCATCTTGCCCAGTCTGCCCACACCATAGTTGAACAGCGAGCCCAACACGTTTCCTATGCTGCCATATATCACCAGAGGGATGGGATCCAAACCTGCTGCCTGCAAGCCCGACATCACTACCTCGCTGCTGAAAGGAATGAAACTGCCGGCAAGAAAGGCGGAAACAAGCATACCCCAATAGCCCCAGTTGATTAAAAAGTCTATTATGTAACCCATTGAATATTATTTGTTTAATATTCTTGATGCAGCGTTTCGCTGCATCAAGTCTATCTCTGAATAACTCTTATCCCAGAATCAATCTTATCTCTGAATGGCCTGCAGCAATACCGTTTCCGGAATGAAGATATTGTATAGCAATATCAATACCATGATGATCAGCGCCGAGATAAAGACGATGTTCGCCACTTTTCCCTTGGTATAGGTGATGAAGTGAGCGGTGAGTGGTGCCGTATTTACAATCATGATGCTGCCCAACTCCTTGATATGCTGAGGCTGCAGGATGATGAAGGCAAGACTCACATAGTTGATCAGAATGAAAGAATTGTAGATCATTCGGGTACGGATCTTATCAGCATAAGAAGTATGCAGGAAGTGTATGCTGCCCAATGTGCTCAGGATGATGAGGAACAGGAGATTCACCACCTCGTGGTCGGTAACCTTCGAATAATCGAACAGATCATGATAGTTGATGAATCCTGCAAAATGACTGATCAGTCCATCTATATTATTGGTGTAGGCGAAGTAACCCGCTGAGAACCAATACGGCATAATGAGACCGATGATAGATGCAAAGAAGTTTCTGAAGCTGAAGGAATTGGTGAATACCATCATCATCAGCCACAGGAAGGGCAGGAAATATCCCACCTGGACGAACACCATTGAGGCGAGTCCTACGCAGAAGAAGGCATAGAAGGTCCATCCTGCCGCCCGCCTGTCCTGGTAACTGTTCCAGATGATGAGGTAGAAGGCGATGGAGCACATCGTCACGATGCTTGCCTTGAAGGAGGGTGTAGGCAGAGAGGTCATGGTGATGAACACCAGGAAACTGCAGGACACCATTCGGCTGTAGGTTCGCATCAGGGAATTATGGTTGTTGAGTTCCACCATCAGCAGGGTAGAGAGAATGGTGAAGGCGAACTGCACCCAAATGTTAGCTACTAAAAAACCTACAGCAACCCATACCAAGGCGGCAAGGGTTGCTGTTACAGGTAGAGCGTAGCGGCTAGCCGCCACTTTATTTTGAAAAGTTTTCTTTCTTAACATCTAATTTTTTTTAATATGATGAAGCTTCTGCCCTTAAAGATCCTGTCCGATATCAGAGCGGAAGTACTTGTCGGTGAACTGGATTTTCTGAGCCTCGGCAAAGCTCTTCTTCAGAGCCTCTTCCTTATTCTTGCCGTAGCTGCTTACGCAGATTACACGGCCGCCATTGGTTACAACCTCTCCATCCTTCATGGTTGTACCTGAGTGGAAAACAACAGAACCTTCCACGTCGTCGATACCCTGGATAGGATAACCCTTCTTGTAAGCCTCTGGATAACC
>JAIINY010000378.1:0-2145 GCA_022741625.1 Prevotella sp.
CCCTCAGGAATCAGCATCTTCTTTGCCTGCTTGTTGAAATTATAGATGACTACGATATGCTTCCAGACATCAATGCCCTCCAGGCTCTTGAGCTGGAAACCTACGAGGCAAGTCTGCTTGTTGCCATTGGCATCCTGACTAGGCAGGAACTCCAGATGCTGACGCACCTTATCGCCTGTAGAAAGACGGAAGGCTGGATGGTTCTTGCGGAGCTGAATCAGATTCTTATAGAAGGTGAATGCCTGTGGATACTTCTGCAGATTGGTCCAGGTAAACTGGTTGATGCTGTCTGGAGAATTGAAACTATTATGCACTCCCTTCTTGTCGCGAAGCATCTCTTCGCCGGCAAGGATGAAAGGCACACCCTGCGATGTGAAGACGCAGGTCTGGGCAAGCTGGTCGATGCGGAGCAATTCGGCAGTACGCATCTCTTCCGGGATTTTCTTATCTGTCAGGGATGGGATGCTTGCCTTCAATCTATCAACCAAGCACATATCATCGTGGCAGCTTACATAGCTGATCTGCTCGGTTGGGTTGTTGGTCCAAGGCTTCTTGTCATAGTTCACCTTGGTCATATCTACCTGCGGATGAGCAATGCCACCCACGATACCGAACTTCAGACTCTCCTCCTCGCCAGGAAGACCAGCCAGGAGCGCACCCTTATGGTCATCAGAGAAAGGACCACGAAGAGCATCACGCATATCATCGCTGAATGCACCGATACCCTTCAGCTGATGGGTATTCGCCTTCATGGCGAGTTTCTCCGTAGGATAAGCGCAGCTGCCTGCACTCCAGCCCTCACCATAGATATAGATACTAGGATCGATGCGGTTTACCATCTCACGGATAGCCTGCATGGTCTCGATATCGTGAACACCCATCAGGTCGAAGCGGAAGCCGTCAATATGGAATTCATCAATCCAGTACTTCACGCTCTCCAGCATAAACTGGCGCATCAAAGGCTTTTCTGATGCAGTCTCGTTACCGCAGCCTGAACCATCGCTATACTTACCCTCCTTGGTCTTGCGATAGTAATAATCAGGATAAGTACGCTGGAAGTTGCTGCCGTTGATATCGAAGGTGTGATTATACACGGCATCGAAAATCACTCGGATGCCAGCCTTGTGAAGCGCCATCACCATCTCCTTGAATTCCTTGATGCGGGTTCCCGGAGCATAAGGGTCGGTACTGTAACTACCTTCCGGTACATTATAGTTCTTCGGATCATAGCCCCAGTTGAACTGAGGCTTGTTGAGCTGGGTTTCATCTACGGATGCATAATCGAATACCGGCTGGAAATGGATGGCATTGATGCCGAGGTTCTTGAGATATTCGATAGCCTTAGGTTCGGTAAGGGCGAGATACTTGCCCTGATACTTCAAACCCGATGTAGGAGAAATGGAGAAATCACGTACGTGGAGCTCGTAGATGACGAGGTCGGCTGGCGATTGGATGGCAGGACGCACATCCTTGTCCCATCCCACAGGGTCAGTATCATAGAGATCAACGATGGCGCCACGGTTTCCATTCACACCTACCGCCTTGGCAAAGGTTCCCGGCGTTTCGCCCTTACCGATATCGAAGGTATAGAACTTACCTTTCAGATCGCCCTTCACGGTAGCCCCCCATCGTTCATCGCCCATCTTTTTCATCTTCAGTGTCTTGTAAGCCTTACCTTTTTGTCCATCCTTATAAAGACGGATGGTAACAGAAGACTTGCCGGCTGTTGGGGCATTGAGAACGAACATGGTTTTCTCCTTGGAATACATCATCTCATTGAATGTCTGCTGAGCACTCAATGAAGTAGGTAATATCGATGCTGTCAATGCTGCAATTATTAGTTTCTGAATGTTCATATTATTTAAGTTCTTGTTAGTCATTAAACTATAGTTATAAAACTGTAGTTTTAAAATGGGAAAAGGAATTCAAGAGAAATCAGGAAATCATCCTCATAACACGAGGTTATGGTCTTATCCCTGACATCTCTCAAATTCCCAAAAATTATTTAGCGAGCAGTGAGATGGCGAAACCACCACCACGTGCTTCTTTAATCTTCAAGACATCACCCTTCTTCACAGTCTTGTGGATGATCTGGTAAGATTTAGGATTTTTCTCGTAATCTGCATTCTTGCCGTCCTGATAGAT
>JAIINY010000379.1:0-2126 GCA_022741625.1 Prevotella sp.
TCTGGGTATCGTTGCCTTTGCAGCACAACTCTCAGCCCAGTTCTCTGCGGGTATCGTGATGGCTTCTCTAGGAAAGTACGTAGCTGTTATCCTGGGAGGTAATGTCATTCAATTCTTCATCATCCTTCCGCTCTTCCTCTTGGCAAGAGGCTTGAATCCAGTGCGTACACTGGGCAAGATGATGCCGGCAGTATTAATGGCTCTGTTTACAAAGAGTTCTGCTGCTACGTTGCCGGTGACGATGCAGACAGCAGAAGACAGACTGGGAGTTTCCAATCAGGTTTCCCGCTTTGTATTACCTATCTGTACTACCATCAACATGAATGGTTGCGCTGCGTTTATCCTCGTAACCTCCTTATTCCTGATGCAGAATGGAGGAATGCCTTTACCTTGGACTACGATGATTCTCTGGCTCTTCATTTCAGTTATCTCAGCAGTGGGTAATGCAGGAGTACCGATGGGATGTTATTTCCTTACCCTATCTCTGATGTCCGGTATCAATGCTCCTATCGGCATCATGGGTATCATCCTGCCAATCTATACCATTATCGACATGGTAGAAACGGCAGAGAATGTATGGTCAGACTCCTGTGTCTGCGCCATGGTGGATAAGGACTTGAAAAACCAGTAAATATAGAATAGAAAGACAACGAGTTGCGCCAATACGGCGAATACCGCACCAAGTGCCTCGTCCTCGAAGCATGGAATAAATTTGGATATAATAATTAAAAGATTATGGCAGAAAACAATGTAAATATCGAAATAAGAAATGATTTCAATCAAATATTTGGAATCATCAGCTATCATCGTCAGAGAGTTTCTAAAACCATTGACGATGAATCACTGCGCATGATATGGGAAGTAAGTGGATATATTAGCCACAAACTAAAAAATGCAGAATGGGGAGCAGGTATTGTACGCCAACTCTCAGAGTTTATAAGAACGCAAGATCCAACCATCAAAGGATGGAGCTATCGTACGATATATAAAATGGTGCAATTTTATGATACCTATAGTAATGCAACATTCACAAAACTCATAGAAACAACTAAGCTATCACAATTGACTCCTCTACAATTGCCAGCCAATATAAAACAGGAGTTTGTGCCGTTTGAAATGGCACAAATTAGTGAGTCCGAGTTTGTGCCATTTGAAATGGCACAAATTCCAACAATCTTATTTTCAATAGGTTGGACTAATCATCAGATTATCATGAACCGTTGCAAAAGTGATAACGAACGTTTGTTCTACATTTTGTTTGCGCAAAAAGAACAACTACAGAACAAGCAATTAGAGCGAGCTATCAAAACTGATACGATGGCTTCGATATTACGTGCCAAAGACAGCCAGTCCGACGTACTCCACACTACGTATGCAAAGTCACCTGCCATGTTTAAAGATACTGCATACCTTGACTTTCTGGGTTTGCCTAAGAAATACAAAGAGACAAGACTTCGTAAGGGTATTGTTGAGCATATGAAGGAGTTCATTCTTGAAGTGGGAAAAGACTTTTTATTCATTGATGAGGAACATCCCATCAAAGTCGGAGGGAAAACATATAAAGTTGATTTATTGTTCTATCACAGACAGCTACAATGCATGGTTGCATTTGAGTTAAAAACCACAGAGTTCCATCCAGCTTACC
Source organism: Prevotella sp. (assembly GCA_022741625.1). Lineage (GTDB taxonomy): Bacteria > Bacteroidota > Bacteroidia > Bacteroidales > Bacteroidaceae > Prevotella. The sequence continues at coordinate 1,646 of JAIINY010000379.1, forward strand.
AAGGGCAATTGGAATTTTATCTTGAAGCACTTGACCAAGAGGAACGTAGATCCAACGAGAACCCAACTATTGGTATCATTCTATGTAAAGAATCAGACATGGAAACAATGCGTTTTGCTCTCAACCGTAGCATGAGTCCCATGATGATTATGCAGTATAAAGAACAATTGAAAGTGGGCGGTGTTATCCAACGCAGCATTGAAGAATATTGCAAATATATAAATACAGAGTAAGAAAAATAATAAAACGAGGCAAGTATATACAATAATTCCACTCAATTATCCTTCAAATGCCAAAAAGAGTTCGCCAACACTAAAATATAGTTCGCCAACAGCACAAAACAGTTCGCGAACCAAGAAAAACAGTTCGCAAACAACATAAAATACCTCAGTTCGGGATAAGAAATAGTGCCTAAAAAAGTTGGTAATCTCCGATATTTTTTGTATCTTTGTAGTTGAAATCCAATTAGTTACAAACATAA
>JAIINY010000380.1:0-2123 GCA_022741625.1 Prevotella sp.
TGAAGGTAGGTGGTGCTTTCCACTCTCCATTGATGCAGCCAGCAAAGGACGAACTTCAGGCAGCTATCGAGAAGACTGCTTTCTCTGCTCCTAAGTGCCCTGTTTATCAGAATGTAGATGGCAAGCCTCATACAGATTCAGCTGAGATTCAGCAGAACCTCATTGCTCAGCTCACAAGTTCAGTACGCTGGACAGCTTCTGTTCAGGCTATGATTGCTGATGGTGCTGACGATTTCACAGAGTGTGGTCCTGGCAAGGCTTTGCAGGGTATGATTGGCCGCATCGACAAGACTGTAGGTAATCACGGTATTGCATAATCATCTATCAGAATAATCATGCGTTTTATCTTTCCGGCAAAGGCGTTGCCGGGAGGATAAAACGTTTTATCATTTAAGTAACGACCGCTAAATGAAGGAAAAAATAGTTATTTACCAGGTTCTCCCCCGATTGTTTGGTAACAGGAATACCACCCGTAAGGAGAATGGCAGCATTGAAGAAAACGGTTGCGGAAAGCTTAATAACTTTAGTGATGAGGTGTTGGCCCGTATTCATGACATGGGTTTCACTCATATCTGGTTTACAGGTGTGATTCGTCACGCCACACAGACAAACTACTCATCTTATGGTATTCCTACCCAGCATGCTGAGGTGGTAAAGGGCAAGGCTGGATCGCCATACGCCATTACCGACTATTATGACATTGACCCTGATCTGGCCGTGAATGTCAGCCTGAGAATGAAGGAGTGGGAGACTCTTATCGAGCGTACGCACAAGGCTGGTATGAAGGTCATCATGGACTTTGTGCCGAACCATGTGGCTCGTGAGTATCATTCCATCTGCAAACCGGCAGGTGTACGGGATCTGGGAGAAGATGATGATACCAATATGCACTTCTCTACGAAGAATAATTTCTATTATACATGGGGCGATCTCGACCTGAATGAAGTTCGCTACTCTAAACCGGAGTTCAAGGCTTATAATGCCAAGGATGCCAAAATCTATGAGCCATACGAGGAGAGTCCGGCAAGAGCTACGGGAAATGACCGTTTCGACAACCGCCCGGGTTGCAACGACTGGTATGAGACCGTGAAGCTCAACTATGGTGTGGATTACTGTGATGCAGGTGGCAGAAGCTATCATTACGAGCCGGTGCCAAGCACCTGGGGTAAGATGACGGATATCCTGCTCTACTGGGCAAGCAAGGGTGTAGATGGATTCCGCTGCGACATGGCAGAGATGGTGCCTACGGCATTCTGGTCATACGCTACGGCGATTCTGAAGTCCAAGTTTCCTCATATCATTGTTATCGGTGAGGTGTATGATCCTAACCAGTATCGCAACTATGTGAAGGCGGGATTCGATTATCTCTACGATAAGGTGGGCATGTATGATTGTCTTCGCGGTGTGATTCGTGGTGAGCGTCCGGCAGCCAGTATCACTCACGAGTGGCAGGTAGTGGATGACATCCGCGATCACATGCTCTACTTCCTGGAGAACCATGATGAGCAGCGCATAGCCAGCGACTTCTTCTGCGGCAGCGCCATGAAGGCGATTCCTGCAGCAGCCATGAGTCTCTTCTTCCAGAAGAATCCTTTCATGCTCTACAGCGGACAGGAGTTTGGCGAGAAGGGTATGGACAAGGAAGGATTCAGCGGCAGAGATGGCCGTACTACGATATTCGACTACTGGAGTCCGGAGACCCTGACCCATGCTTATCAGGAAGGTGAGGAGGAAGCATATACTGCAGAGCAGAAATATCTGGCTGCTACCTATCGCCAGCTTCTCCGTCTTGCCAATGAGGAGAAGGCGCTTCGCGAAGGTGATACCTTCGACCTGATGTATGTGAATCCGGGTTCAGAGGGCTTTGATCCACGTACCAATTTTGCCTTTCTTCGCAAGAAAGATAATGAGGTGATGCTCATCGTGCTCAACTTTGCCCAGGATGCTCGCCAGCTGCAGGTATGCATCCCTGGTCATGCTTTCGATTTCTTCCAGATTACGGAAGAGGAGGTTCTGGTAACTGAATTGTTCTCGGGAGGCAAGAAGAAGGTAGAGTTGAAGAGGGATGGAGTATTCCCGATATCAATGGATGCTAACGGAGTAAGAATCTATAAATTCAATGT
>JAIINY010000381.1:0-2077 GCA_022741625.1 Prevotella sp.
ATATTACCTTTCTGTGCCATAATTATAATGTTTATTTATATATTTTACTTTATTTGTTTTTGCTATAGGTTTTACAAATAACGTGCCAAAAAGGGAGAAAAGAACAAAATGGCAGAATAAATCTGACAATATCATCAGAACAAGCAATAAGTCTTAAGGGAAAAAATAAAAAGCCTTAAGGAAAAAAATATTTTCCCTTAAGGAAAAAAACAACTATCCTTAAGGGAAAATATTAAATGTGAAAATGCCCTATTTACCGGCTTTTCCGACATCAGCATTCATATTCCGAAATTTTATAACACCCTACAAGCTCGGACACCTATCTGAGATGGATGCTTCTGCATATAGGTATAGAGTGTCATCGGTTCATCAATCACTTTTTTGTGGATGCTGCTGGCATTGAGCAGATGTAATCCATCCTTATGCCAGGAAGCAATACCGATATGCGTGGTGTCCAATCCCTTCTTTCGAGTTATCATAAGAAGGATATCACCATCCTTGATGGTATTTCTGAAAAGCTGGTTGTTACGAATCTCCCCTTTCGGGATATAGCGATAGCGCTTGCCGTTGATGCTCTGCTCCAAAGCACGGATACCCGACTTCCACTGCGGATGAGCCGAAAGCATCTTGTAACTGGAAGGATGGGTGGACATCCAGTTTACGTTAATGGTCTGGACTGCAGAGAAGGGAGGATTATTCTGAATATCCTTCACGATGCCTTCCTTTACATTGTCATCCACCCAGAGGGTGAAATAGTGCTGGCGTTTTACATACGCTACCTCTCCGCCGATATAGCGCACGTGCTTCAGATGATTGCAGAAAGCTGCGAAACTGGTTTCCTGATGCTTGGCACACATTGTCAGTGCGGTCACGATTTCCACGTAGGTAGTACAATCTAGTTCCCTGGTATTCACCACGAGCAGCTCTTCCTGGGTTCTGTCCAAGGTGCCACCCACATAAGGAATACCCACAAACTGCTTTCCAAACCACATCATCCAGTTGGCAGGCTTTTTCTTCATCGCCTTCGCCTGCTGCAGCAAGGATACGATTCGCAGACTATCCTGGCGCTGATAAACCACGCCCGTCTTGGCAAAAGCAGGCATCACCATCAGGAATGCCGCTGCAAAAACTAAAAAACTATGCTTTACTTTCATCATTTTACATTTTTATATTCTCGTTTCTTTCCAAAGTTCACACCCACATAAATATTGAGCGAACCGAAGGAATTATTGGTTGAGAAATGATCCTTGTGATAATTATACGAATGGATGACAGTACTGGCACCTGCATACCAGCGGTCGTTGTTCCATACCACTCCAAAACGGCCGACACCATCAAAGTTGAAATTCTTGAAGTTGAAATTCTTCAGATCAAACTTATCCTTTTCCGGATCTCCTGATTTAGAGTGATTGTAGGCAAGACCAACAGAAAGGGAGGCATTAAAGAGCCAGTTTTTGGCAAACACCCAGTTATAGCCATATCCCACCGTAGCGGAATAATCGCTATACTTCACCTTCGAGAACATCAGACTGCTATCTATTTTAGCCTCCAACTGTTGCTTGGTTTTCTGATTGAGCCGTTCATCCACTATGGCAGAAAGCTTATCCCAATCCACTTCCAGCTGATGCTGAGTATATCCCAATCCTACCATCCATGAGCCAGCACTTTTCTTCTGCCTTGTACTTTGAGAGTAAGCTGCTGGATATGAGAACTTACGATGATTAAATATGTAGTAAAGATTCAAGCCTTTAATACTACTCTTAAAACCATCGAAAGATACTTTTCTCAGAGCATCCGTATTGATATGATCACCCAGATTCATTCGCTGAATATGATAATCATTACCCGTCTGGCGCCAGAACAGATCCACACCCAGCAAACTGCTGTACAGACTCAGGGTGAACTCCTTCTTGCTGCTATGATTGCCCTTGGTATTGATATGCTTCAGGTCGAGAGTATAACCCAGGAATACCCATCGCCATCCCAGATAAGGTCCCAGGCGCCAGGAAGGATCAGGCGCAAAGGAGATACGCTGCCCCTCCTTGCCATAGAGGGTATATTCCTCGTAGGTATTGGT